>NZ_JAOCHX010000001.1:0-178567 GCF_029843245.1 Empedobacter sp. GD03739
CAATTATATCAGGATAAGCTGCTAATCTCTTCTTTTCTTGCTCTGATAACAAGCTTTTCCCTTCATATTCAACTTTATAATTTTGAGCGAATAATGAAACAAATGGTAATAAAAAAAGTATAAATATCTTCATGATTGATTCTCTTGATGTTATGTCTATATTTAAATTTATAAAATCAATTTCATTAATCCTAATTTTATTTTACGACTTACTATAACAATCAGAATATTACAATCAAAGGAAATTAAAAATAGATTTGAAGTTCGATTTGAAAGCCTTAATTTTGTGCAAAATCATTTTTAGTGAACGTTTATCAATCCTTAGAAGAAATCAAACCAATCAAACGTCCTGTCCTTACTTTAGGCATGTTTGATGGTGTGCACATTGGACACCAATCTATTCTAAAACAACTCAATACAATTGCAAAAGAAATTGATGGAGAAAGTGTTTTGATTACTTTTAATCCACATCCCAGAATGGTTTTACAGCCAAATTGTGATCTTAAATTTTTGAACACTTTAGAGGAAAAAGAAAATGTTTTACGTCAATTTGGGTTAGAACATTTGATTATTCAAGCGTTTACAAAAGATTTTTCACAAGTAACTTCTGTAGAATTTGTCAAAAATTTATTGGTTGATAAAATCAATATTGATACGTTAGTCATTGGTTACGATCATCATTTCGGGAAAAATAGAGAAGGAAATTTCGAGCAATTACAAGTTCTTTCGAAAGAATATGGTTTCAATTTGATTCAATTGCAAGCTGTCGAAGAAAATGATGTGGCGGTGAGTTCTACAAAAATTAGAAATGCACTTATCGAAGGAAATATCGCATATGCGAACAAAGCGTTAAACTATCATTATCCACTTTCTGGAGAAGTTGTTCATGGTGATAAAATTGGGCGTACACTTGGTTTTCCTACCGCTAATTTACAAGTTGATCCTAATAAATTGATTCCAAAAGATGGTGTTTATGCGGTTGATGTTTTTGTAGATAATCAAAAATATTTAGGTTTATTAAGTATCGGATTTAGAGAAACGGTTACCAATTCTCGCGAACATCGAGTAGAAGTGAATATATTGGATTTTGATCGAGAAATTTATGGAGAAACAATTCGCCTTGAATTTTTAGGTCATTTGCGAGATGAAAAGAAATTTGATTCTTTAGATGATTTAATCACCGCGATGAATCAAGACAAAGAAAATGCAATAAAATTATATGGAAATAATTAAAAAAAGGTTCGCTAAAAGCGAACCTTTTTTTAATCTCTATTTATTATAATATTTAAATATTTCTTTTTTATTTTTTTCCAAAACTCCCAAAAGCGTTGCATCAACCTTTGGTTCGTTTGTTGTTAAAACAATTTTATCATTTACTTTTTCGAATGTAATGACAAGATTATTCGTTGTACTTTCAAACGAAATTTTATTTTTTGATTTCTTTTGTAATTTAAAATTAGTACGTAGAATATCCGATTTTACTGTAAACTTTAAAGGTTTATAAACAATTGCATATTTGTCAATTTCAGATTTTTTTGGAGAAACATCCATCATCGAAGCTGTTTCTAACGAAGCATTTGCAGCTCGTGTTTCTGCAACAACCGTCATTTTCATCACATCAGAAGTATCTTTCATTTTAGAAACACCCCTAATCACGACACCTGAAGCTTTTCCTGCTAACTTATCTGAGATAGCAGAATCTTTCAAATATCCCAAATTTTGACTATTTGCTTTAGCATATTGACCTTCTTTTTCTATCGAATCTAAAACCTTAGAACGAGCTTCCATTGCTTGCGGTGCTGATAAAGTAACTGGAGCATTTGGAGCGGACGCTTTAGATAATTGAGGAAAATATCCTTTATCATCAATTGCACCAGCAGAATGCCCTTCCATTACTTTATAAACAGGCTCTTTTGTAACTTTATCATTCTTTACTATTTCTAGAGGTTTTTCCAAATCTTTATCTTTCGATTCTAAAACCACTATTTCTTCTTGTTCAGGAGGTGATTGCTCAATAACTGGGACATTTGTTTTAACAATTTCAAGTGAATTTTCTCTATTTTCAGTATTAATATTCTCGATAAAAAGTACAAAGTAAGGAATCGCAATCAACGCGAAAACTGCAGCAGAAAACCATACACTTGAAACAAATTCGCGAATAGGTTTCTTTTTCTTTTCCTCGTTCTGCAAACCAGATTCAATACGTTTCCACACCAAATCTCTCGGCTTTTCGCCGACAGTTTCGGTACTTCTTGATCGAAATAAATCTTCTATTGGATCGTTTGTGTTCACGATAAACTTGATTTTATATTTTCATTCTTACTTAACATTTCCTTCAATTTCGTCTTCGCTAAATTAAGTTGCGATTTCGATGTTCCTTCTGTAATGCCCAAGCTTTCGGCAATTTCTTTGTGTTTATACCCCTCAATAACGTAGAGGGTAAACACGAGACGACAGCCTTCGGGTAGATAATCGAGGAGTTTCATCACATCATCTTCTTCTATTTGTTGCGAAGCTTCTTGGTTAGATGAAATGGAAGAGGAGTAATCGTCAACATTGAGATGAAAAATTTTATTTTTCCGCAACTCCATCAAACATTCATTAATCATAATTCTTCGCATCCATCCTTCAAAACTTCCTTCGAACGAATAATTCTCAAGATTCTGAAAAATTTTCAAGAATCCTTTTACCAACGCATCTTCCGCTTGTTGTATATCGGTAAAATAACGTTTACAAACCGCAAAAAATCGCGCATCATATTTTTCATAAAGCAGCCGCTGTGCTTTCGAATCATTGCTGATACAAGCTTTTATGAGTTGTTTTTCGTCCAAAATACTTTTTCTTTCTTATTATTTAGATGCGAAAATTACGCTTCTGGTTGCTTTGATAGCGTAAAATATTTGTTAAAGTTCTGAAAACTTATTCATTAAACATAAAAAAAAGTCGCTACAAGAGCGACTTTATATTCATTTTTAATTGATTTTTTTATCCAACTAAATTATGTTTTACTAGATATTCAGCAATTTGAACTGCATTTGTAGCTGCACCTTTGCGTAAATTATCTGCAACAATCCAACAATTTAATGCATTTGGTTGAGATAAATCACGACGTATACGTCCTACAAAAACATCGTCTTTTCCTTCTGAATAGAAAGCCATTGGATAAGTATTTGTGTCTGGATTATCTTGTACTGTTACACCTTCCTGTTCTGCTAATAATTTGCGAACTTCGGCTAAATCAAAATCATTCTCAAATTCAATATTCACCGACTCCGAATGTCCTCCTTGCACAGGAACACGAACCGCAGTAGCAGTGATATTCATTTCGTCCACACGCATAATTTTACGAGGCTCACGCGTTAATTTCAATTCTTCTTTTGTATAACCTGTTTCTTCATCAAAAACATCACAATGAGGCAATGCATTTTTGAAGATTTGATATGGATAAACTTTCGCAACATCACGTCCTTCAATTTCTCCATTCAATTGTTCAACTGCATCTTTACCAGTTCCTGTAACCGATTGATACGTAGAAACAACAACACGTTTAATTCCATATTTTTTATGCAAAGGATTTAACACCATTACCAACTGAATTGTAGAACAGTTAGGATTTGCGATAATTTTATCATTTGTTGTTAAAATATCTGCATTGATTTCTGGTACAATCAACGGACGATCTGGATCCATTCTCCAAGCCGATGAATTGTCAATTACAGTTGTTCCGACTTCTGCAAACTTAGGCGCCCACTGTTTGGAAGTTTCTCCACCTGCTGAAAAGATTGCGATATCAGCTCGCATTTCTACAGCATCCTGCATTGATACAATTTTGTATTCTTTTCCTTTGTATTCAATAGTTTTTCCTATTGATCTTTCTGATGCTACTGGTATAATTTCAGTGATTGGAAAATTTCTTTCTTCCAAAACTTGGAGCATAACTCTGCCGACCATTCCGGTAGCGCCTACGACTGCTATTCTCATTTGTTTATTAAATAATATATTAAAAAATTTCGAATTGCTAATTTACAGATTATTTTGATACATTTTTCTCTATTTCATAGGTTTAGCAATCAATTTGATATGATATATTTTATGTTATGATGTTAATTCAGGTTTTTAAACTTTTCCTCGAATTAAAATTTATAAAACTCTTTTTTATAAGAATTTTGAACACAAAAAAAGTGGAACAAATTGCTCCACTTTTTAAAATATTTTTGAAATAACCTTCAAATTTAGTCTTAAGCAAACTCGTTGTAAGCTGCTTTTAAGTTTTCTGCAATAGCTGCTGCAGAGTGCCCTTCGATGTGGTGACGCTCTAACATATGTACTAATTCACCATCTTTGAATAAAGCAACTGCTGGAGAACTTGGAGGAAATGGAGCAAAAAATTCACGTGCTTTTGCTACAGCATCTTTATCAAATCCTGCGAAAACTGTTGTTAAGTGTGTAGGAACTTTATCATTATCTAATGACATTACAACTCCTGGTCTTGCAGCACCTGCAGCACAACCACAAACACTATTTACCATTACCAAAGTTGTTCCTTCTTGTTTTATTGCTGCTTCTACTTGTTCTGGAGTAGTTAAATCTTCAAAACCATTAGAAGTCAACTGAGCCTTCATTGGCATTACTATTTCTGCTGGATACATATTGTTCTTTTTTTGTTTTAAATAAAAATAAATTATTTTCAAAGTTACATAATTCTAAAACTTTTTAGAATACTTACTTTTGCAGCAACAAATTTACATAGAATTTTGCAATATGAAATTGACTTTTGGTAAGAATGAGAAACTTAAAAGCAGAAAAGCATTCGATGAATTGTTTTCTGATGGAAAAACATTTGTTTCTCATCCGATTAGATTTGTCTACAAAATCAAGCCGAAAGCGGATTACAATATAAGGGTAGGAGTAAGTGTTGGAAAGAAAAAATTTAAATACGCAGTTGACCGAAATTTATTGAAACGCCGTGCTAAAGAAGCTTACAGATTAAATAAATTGTTACTTGAACCTAATGAAAACTATTCGGTTGATTTAGTGATGATTTATACTTCTACAAAACATCAACCTTTTGAAGTAATCGAACAATCTGTCAAAACTTTATTAGAAAAATTAAACGAAGCGATACAAACAAAAAAAGATTAATCCGAGGATTAATCTTTTTCATTTATTATAAGTTGTAAAACTGTTTATTTCTTAAGATTTGCCTGCAATCTGAAAAAACTAAAGTATACAGATACTAAAATTAATCCACAAACCGATGCTCCAATTCCTAAAACGCTACGAAAGTTTTCTTCAGCCATAAAACCAGCTTTATAATCCATCTCATATAGGTTGTAACCTAAACCTATCAACAAAACGATTGTCGCGATATAAATATATGTTTTCATTAGATAATGAATTTTTAAATTTTAATTTCATTCATAAACAATGCACCGATATTTGACGTGAATAATTTGATTGCGATTGACAATAAAATTACTCCAAATACTTTTTTCAGCACCGATAAAACGCCAGGTCCCATCCATTTTTCGAGTTTTCCTGCGAATTTCAGCACCAAATATACGATTAACATATTTAATATAATCGCAATCACAATGTTAATATCTGCAAACTGCGAACGAAGCGAAAGTACAGTTGTCAACGAACCTGCACCCGCAACTAACGGAAACGCAATAGGAACGATGGATGCAGAGTTGGATTCGACTCCTTTCTGGATTTCAATTCCCAAAATCATTTCGATAGCGATGATAAAAATCACAAAAGCTCCAGCAACGGCAAACGACTGAACATCAACACCAACTAATTTCAAAATTTTTGTTCCGAAAAATAAAAACGAAATCATCAAGATTCCTGCTGCGATAGACGCTTTTTCAGACTGAATATGCCCAACTTTGCTTCGAATTCCTACAATAATTGGAATACTTCCTAAGATATCGATAACTGCAAAAAGTACGGCGAAAGTTGTTCCGATTTGATTGAAAGAGAATTTCTGAAAAAATGATATTATATTTTCCATTCGTATTTAGTGATAATTAATTGGTTGATGCAAAAATAAAAGTTTTTATGAACAAATTTTCATAAAAAAGCAAGAAATCAATCTTAATCCAACCAATTCTTAAAATCTGTCACTTTTTCGCGACTCACAATCATATCTTGTTCGTTGTAAGTATTTAAAATTATTTTTAATCTAGAATTAGAATACATTGTAATTTCTTTAATCGAATCGATTTGAATAATTTGACTACGATTAATTCTAAAAAACTTTTTCGGGTCGATTTGTTCTTCCACTTTATCCAACGAAAAATCTACCAAATAATTTCGATTTTCTTTTGTATGAATATATGTTGCTTTGTTTTCACTAAAAAAACATTCAATATTATCGATTTCTATAATTTTGATTGATGTTCCGATTTTGATCGAAAAACGTTCTTTAAATTTTTCGGTTTGATTATTTGAAAAAAAATTTTTCAATTCATTTAGATTAAAACTTGAAGATGCTTGCTGAAATTGTTTTTCAAATTTTTCAATTGCAAACTTCAATTCCTCTTCATCAACAGGTTTCAACAAATAGTCAACCGAATTTAATTTAAACGCTTTCAATACATATTCGTCATAAGCCGTCGTAAAAATAATCGCAGACGAAACATTAACTTGATTAAAAATCTCAAACGACAAACCGTCTGATAACTGAATATCCAGAAAAATTAAATCTGGATTTGGATTCGTTTTCAACCACGCTACACTTTCTTCTACAGAATGCAACATTTCATGTATTTGATAACCCAATTTTTCTACACGTCGCTTTAATAAACGCGCAGCAGGCTTTTCATCTTCTATAATTAATATTTTCATCTTTTTTTAAGTTAGTTCACGAGTCGGTTTTCTCATAAAAATTTTATTCCAAACAAATAATAAAGCAAGTATAATGACAAAAATGATCAATGTTGCGAGATTTGTTTTTGCCATTAAAGCATGAATTGTTGCTGGAACAATAATCGATTTTGTTCGAATCGTTGAAAAGGTTAATACAAAAGAAAAAACAATGCACAATAACATGAAAATTCCAAAACCTCCAAATTGATCGAAATCTTTAAAAATTAGTAAATGCCAAACAGCCCAAAATACTCCTGTTACAATGCTTTTTATTATCCAAAATATATTGCCTAAAACATCGTTCAAATAACCTCGTCAAGTATATTCTTCCATTATATCATAAAGCAACGTCACAGAAATAAAAATCGCTGCCCACAAATGTTTATTAATTCCGTAATCGTTATTTATCCCATAAATTGAATAACCAACGAGTAATATAAATGGAAAAATCAATGTTTTTAAACTTTCTTTTCCCAAAAGAGAAACTTCTTTTTTAACTTTAGAGAATTTATAGAAAAGTAAACTAATTAGAAAAATAATCAACCCATGATTCATATTCCAAGGCAGTTGAAAATCGACTAAACCTCCAAAAATCAATTGTAAAAAATTAGGACATTTACGAATCAGAAAAGTTCCGATTAATATCAATCCATAAAAAATAATTATTCTAACCCAATTTGTTTGCTTTATTTGATTTATAAAATTCATTTATTGCCACTTTTTATTTTGCTCTTTTTCCAAGATTTCTTTGGCTTTATTCTCTTCCCAACCAGAACCATACGCAAAAACTTTTACAGCATTTAGTGCAACGCCCAATCCCCAACCTAAAACTGGCCAATAAAACCACCAATGTCCATTATTTGTAACTAAATTCAGAATAAAAAAGAATAAACTCATTACAACATAAGTTCCTAAATGCGCATAAAACTTTTTCAATTCTTTTGCACGCTCTATTGCACGTAAATAAGCTTGTTGTTCGTCAAAATTTTGTGTATTCATAGTTGTATTTTTTTGTGTTAATATGGGAAGTTCTACACGAAATAGTTGTTCATTTTTTTCGATGTTCACTTCTCGGTTAGAAATTAATTGATAACGATTAATAATATTTTTCAGCCCAATTCCTGTCGAATCTTTAATGGTTTCTTTTGGTTGAAAAGAGTTTTCAATTATCAAATAATTATCTTTTTTATAAATTTTAATTTTCAAAGGTTTTTGATCAGATACAATATTGTGTTTAATCGTATTTTCTAATAAAATCTGCAAAGAAAGTGGCACAATAAATTCGGTTTCAGAGAAAGTTATTTGTTCAATTTCGAAATCGATGCTATTTTCAAATCTTAATTTTAGAAGGTTGACATAGGTTTTTGCAAAATTTATTTCTTCTTGAATCGACACAACTTCTTTGTCTTTTTGTTCTAAAACATATCGATAAATCTTAGAAAGCGATGTTGTAAAATCTATCGCATTATCTGGATTTTCTTCAATCAAACCAGTTAAAACATTCAAACTATTGAATAAAAAATGTGGGTCTAATTGATTTTTTAAAGTTTCGAATTGTGCCGTTGCTGTTTCTGCTTTTGTTGATTCTATGACAATTTTACGTTCTAATTTATTTTTCTTTCGATCGATAATAAAGAATAAAAACAAAAAGAAAACCGTGATAACTGCAACTAAAAGATAATTGATCGATTGATCGTAAAAAATATATTTCTGCAAAAGGAGATTCGCAAACTCCACGAATACATAATACAATACCAACGTATAAATAATAGAACGTAAAAAATACTTTCTTAAAACTTTTTCTGGTTTAGGCGAATCTGGTACATCTGTTCTATATTCATTAAAAACGCTTGTATTCACAAAAGATGCTGCAACACTGAACGAAAAATATCCGATAAAATATTTGATAGCTTCTGGATGAAAAAATTGATTGAATGATACATTTGGAGATGTAAAAAATATCACGCTATAAATCAAAACATTGATTACAAATAGAATCAAAATATTACGAACAATTAACTTTTTGTCAGAAACAATAATTCCTTCTAAGAATTTTAAAAAGACCAACCCTAAAGCAACAAATTTTAGAAAGTTTCCTGTTAACAAGCCTACTTCTACACCTAAATCAAAATTTGAATTATTTTGAAAATTAATTGTACTAAAATCAAATACATATACTAAAATTGCAAATGAAAATACAAATGAAAATAATCTCAAATATCCTTTATAATACTTATCCATATCAAGCAATCAAATTAATTAACCAAAAAATAATTTCGTGAATAAATTGTGCAACTAAAGCTATCATTATAGTACGTTTTTACATTCGTTATTCAACAAGGCTTCGGCACGATTTTTTCCCCATATCGGTTCATTATTTTTTGGCTTTTCAGCATTAAATAAAGCTAAAGATTTTTTTACATTTTTACAATCTTGTGTAATATCCATTCCTCTATATTTTGCAGCATTGATATTAAACTCAGCCAAACCTAAAACAGAACGCGGATTAGTTGGATTTAACATCAACGATTTTTGATAGATTTGTACTACTTCTGGATAATAAATTGCTCCATTTTGCATTGGATTCTGCACAATTTCTGCTGTTAAATACAAGGCTTTCAAATTGAGAATTTCTACATTTAATGGATTATTTCTGACTAAATCATCGATTTGAGTTTTTACATTCAAAAGAATTTTTTCATTTTTAGTAATATCTTTTGATTCGAACGTTTTCAAAACTTCAGAAAAAGTCAAGTAATATTTTGGTAACCATTCATTTGGATAATCATTTATTAATTGCTTAAAATTAGCTTCAGAAGAATGATTTCCTTTGTTCCATTCCGTTAAAGTTTTATTCATATCTGATTCAAAATTCTTTTGTGCAAAAGTTGATACAGTGAATAAAATTGCGATTGTTAAGAAAATTGTTTTCATCATTTGTGTTTTTTTATTTGTTGAGTCAAAGTTCTTACAAACACTTTTCGTTTGAAATTATATGTTACCGAATTGTCAATTTTTGAGGATGAGTTGTAAGAGCAAAAATAAAAGGGACAACTCAAAACTGAGATTGTCCCTTTTACTATCTAAAAAACTTGAAATTTATTTTCGTAATAATTCTTCGGAAATATTTTGCGTAGCTTCGAAAACTTCTTCTAAATTTTGATGCAAACCACCAAAGGCATATTTAGCTTGTCGTGCGTTGTTCAGCAACAATTTCCATTGTTCTACGGCTAATTCACTAACACCATTTTCGATCAATTTATTTGCAATCACCTCGTCAGAAAAATGAGCTAAATCTGTATTCGTTTTTAATAGCGCGGCATTACACAAAATATTTTCTTGTAATTGATAAAAATCTTTTTGGTCTTCAACGTTTATTTTTTGCTTCAATTCATCTAATTCAGCAGAAATTTGACTTGAATTTATCGTTGGTTTTTCAACCAAAGTAAACTTTTGGGTTTCTGTTTTTGGTTGATATGATTCAAAATTATTTTGCTCGTTAAGAGGTTTTATTTTTGGTTCAATTTTTTGTTTTTGTGTCGGGTTATTTTTCTTTCTCATCAAAAATAAACTTCCGGCACTCAATGCAATTACACCACCAGTTAACCACAACCAACCGCTTTTTCCTTCTTTCACATCGTTCGTCATTTCTTCTATTTTATCAGATATTGTCGAATCTGGTGAATTAGAAGCCACAGCCGTTGCAGAAGAAGTTTTAGAACCTGAAACAGACAAATTAATCGAATCTGATTTCAAGGTTACATATTTCTCTTTAACAGGATCGAAATAACTAAATTCTACAGGCGAAATCGTATATTCTCCTCCAAAATTTGGGACAAGAACTGTTTGCTCAGCAACTTTTCCTTTCATTCCTGTATCATAGGTTTTATATGCATCGCGTTTTTTCGGTGCGAATTTTTCTAAATTTTTTGGCGTCGTAATTTCAGGTAAATTAATCGTATTAAAGTTTCCTGTTCCAATAATTTCAACATCAAAATTTACACTTTCATTGGTTGCAACTTCTTTTTTATCAACCGAAGCGTTCATTTTAAATTGACCAACTGCACCGCTAAAATTCTTTGGCTTTCCTTCTTCTGGAAGTGCTTTTGCATTAATCACAACTGGATTACTACGCACTTCTACAGGCTCCGCTCCATACGTTGTTGGCAACACCACATCTACCGAAAACGGATCGATTTCTATCTTTCCTGGTTTTTGAGGAAAAACATAATAACGTGCAATTTCTTCGGAGAAATATTGTTTTCCTCCAACAATTTCTTGCTTGATATTTTCGGGAGAGCTTTTTACAATTTTTGGGCTTAATCCGTCTAAATTTCCTTGACGAAAGTTTTGTTTACGATTAAGATAAGATAAATCTTTTACGTATAATTTTACTGATAAACCAACTTGTTCGTTTACATAAGGATTCGTTTTCGAAACTTTACTTTGCAGAAAGACTGGTTGAGAAGTATTACTTCTAAAATTATTGTGCGTCAATCCTGTTCCTTTCACTACAACATCGACAGGTTTCGATGTATAGGTTTTTCCATTAATCACAATCTTAGCAGCTCCAATGCGATATTTACCCTCTTTTTCAGCAACAAAAGCAAGGATAATTCCTTCTTCTATCACTCCTTTTCCATTCACATAAGAAACATTTTGCGAGTGTTGTTCACCTACAATTTGTAATCCATTATGTGGAGGATATTTCATTGGTTGATCAATCGAATAACTATCTGTATTAGATTCGATAAAAAAGCCCACGCTAAATGCTTCTCCTAAACTGACCTGTGTTTTATCTGCATCAGATTTAAAAGAAATTTGTTGTGCTAACGCTGTGATAGACGTTAAGGCAAACACTAAAAAGCTATTTAAAACGCTTGTCGTTGTCATTACCAATCCTTAGATGTTGTTGTTCGTTGTTTTTCTGCTTTTTGTTGAATAATTTTTCGTTGGGTTTTGGCTTCCTGATTTTGCAATGCTTTTAGCAAACCGTCTCCCAAATTATTCTTTGCATTATCTTGTTCTTTTCCGTCTCCATTATTTCCTTGTTTGATTTCTGGAGATTGATTATTTCCTTGTCCTTTATTGTTTCCATTTTCACCACCAGCTTTCGGGTTTCCTCCTTGATTTTGCTGTTTCTGCTGATCAGATTGTTGTTGTTGAGATTGATTCTGATTCTGATTTTGCTTTTGGTTATTTTGGTTTTGTTGATTCTGTTTATTTTGCTGCTGTTGTTGTTTTTGCTGATTATTTTGATCTTGTTTGTTTTGATCTTTATTATCCTTATTATTTTGATCTTTTTGTTTCTCACGTTCTTTTTCTAACATTTTTTTTGCTAATGCATAGTTGTAACGTGTTGCATCATCTTTTGGATCATTTCGTAAGGCTTGTTTGTAATTATCAACAGCATTTTGATAATCTTTTTCCTGCATAAAAGCATTTCCTAAATTGTGATAAGCCAAATGTTTATCATTATTCGTTTTAGATACTTCAGCAGAACGTTTGTAATGCGCTATACTTTCTTTGTAACGTTTTTGTTGAAATAAAGCATTTCCTAAATTGTAATTTGCTTTGACAGAAGTTGGATCTTCCATGGTAGCTTTCTTGTAGGCAACTTCTGCATTATCAAATTTTCCTTTTTGATAATACTCGTTTCCTTCAATAATGTAGCTTTTCGCTTTCGATTGACTATAACCAAAAACGGATAAAAGCATTATTCCTAAAAATCCTATTTGTTTTAAAAAGTACATCATTTTACCATACAAACTTACTATTTCTTTTTGTTAAAAATCTTATATTCAGATGTTAATAATTCCACAAAAAGTAAACAAACCGCAACCGCTAAAAACCACTGATAAATATGATTCATATCTCTTGTTGTAGAGTTAGCAATTTCGTTTTTATCTAATCGGGCTTTATACATTGATAATGCGGATAATGCATCTTGCGTATTATCCAAATGAATGTAAGTTCCGTTTGTATCTTGTGCCAATTTGCGAAGATTTTTATCTTCTAATTTTGTAATAACTATAGAACCTGTTTCGTCCTTTTTATAGTCTTCGGCGTAGCCATTGTAGTACATCGGAATTGGAGCTCCTTTATCTGTTCCAACACCAACTGATACAATATGAATTCCGTTATCTTTTGCTATTTTAGAAGCTTGATTAACTGTATTTTCGTTGTCTTCTCCATCCGAAATTAGTACAATTAATTTACTTGTATTCGCCGATCCTTTGAATGTTTTTGCAGCTTCCTGAATCGCATTTAAGTAATTTGTTCCTTGACTCGAAATTAACTCAGTATTAACATTTTGCAAATAACTTTCGATTGCAGCATAATCATTTGTCAATGGAGAAATGGTATAAGCATTCGCCGCAAACGCAACCAAAGAAGCTCGATCTCCACCTAATTGATGTAATGTTTCTGTGATTAATTTTGTTGCTTTTTCTAATCGAGAAGGAGCAACATCTTGCGCATTCATCGAACTTGATAAATCTAACAAGAAAACCATATCAATTCCTTCGCGCTTTACTTGCACATCTCGTTCACCATAAAGTGGATCCATCAATGCAATCACCATTAAAAATAAAGCCACACAAAATGCAATGATTTTGAAGCCATAACGCTTTGAAGATGTGATTGGAAAAACAAATGGAAATAATTCTTTATCTGCAAATGTTTTCTTTACACGTTCGCGCCATTGAAATACTGTTATCGATAGAAAAATAACGACAAACAATAAAATCATCAACCAAATATTATGTAATTCTCCCCACTGCATTAGATTAATTCTTTAAAAACGGTTCTTCGTAAAATGGCTTCTAATACCAAAAGGATGAATGCAGGTAATAAGAATCGTGCAAACAATTCGGTATAATTATAATATTTGACTTCGTTAATTTCTGTTTTTTCAAGTTTATCAATTTCGTTATAAATATTTTTCAAACTTTCATTATTCGTTGCTCGGAAATATAAACCTCCCGTTTTATCAGCAATTTGTTCTAACAATTTTTCATCAATTTGTACAGGACGCATATCAAAAACATAATCACCTAACATATCGTAACCATAAGGCATAGGTGCCATTCCGTTTGTCCCAATACCGATTGTATATACTTTAATTCCCTTTTCAGCTGCAATATCAGCAGCTTGTCTTGGCGAAACATACATTAAATCTCCAGAAGGATTTACACTTTCAACACCATCTGTAATCAAAATAACTACTTTAGATTTTGCCTTACTATTTTTGAGATGATTAACAGCTGTTGCTAAACCAACTCCAATTGCTGTTCCATCAGCTAAACTACCTGAATGTAACATTTCGATTTCTTGCGTCAAAACATCACGATCTGTTGTTAATGGAACACGTGTCAAAGCTTCTCCAGAATATTCGACCAAACCAACTCTGTCCGTTTTTCTTCCAATTGAAAAGTCTTTTGCAACTTCTTTTAACGCTGTTAAACGATCTGGTTTCAAATCGCGTGCTAACATACTCAACGAAGTATCTACAGTCAATAAAATATCAACTCCTTCGTCCGATTTTACTTTTGTTGTAACATCTACATAACGTGGACGAGCCAAGGCAACAATGCACAAAGCCATTGCGATAATTCGCATCAAAAATAAAAGTGGTTTGTACGTCGCTAACGAACTTTTTGCACCTCCAAATGCTTTGAGCGAAGGTAATTTTAAGGATGCTTTTTTCTGGCTCGTTTTGCGAATTTCTCTGAAAATAAAGAAAGGCAAAGCAAGCAATAAGAGTAAGATCCAAGGATTTTGAAACTCAAAATTTAGCATTCCTAATTGTTATTAAACTGTTTATATTTTTCTCCCGTCACTTGATCTTTTTTCAAATCTTCGTTCTCCGGAATTTCTAATGGTTTTACACGATCTACAAATTCATCTACCCAATTTCGGTGCGAAATATTTGTTGGTTCATCAAATTCTTGTTTGGCGAATTTTACCAAATCAGCATCGAACAAAAATTGTTTAAATTTCTGTACATCTTCTGGTAAAACATCTGGTTTTGTCGCAACATATTTTACTAAATCATCCGACAAAATTTCTAATGCAGAAAAGTTATAAATACGTCCTAAATATCGTCTTACAATAAATGATAATTGCGTGTAATATTCTTTTTGTTCGCCTCGTTTCAAATATTTCTTGGCATCCAACGCTTTTAAACTTGCTTTCGCTTCGTCATAAGGCGTTTTGTACGAATCTTTGCCAGATAATTTCGATTTTGCGCGAACATATAATACAACCAAAACAATTCCGATGATAAATAAAATCAACGCAATAATGCCGTACAACCAATATTTATTCCAATAATCTCCAATAGAATATTCTTCTTCCATCACAGGTTTTATCGGGAAAATTGCATTTTTCGTTGTATCAATTGCAATATCTTGAATATCAATTTCGAGTTGTTTTGTTGTTAAATCTTTTCCATTTTTCTGAATGATAAATGATGGAATATTAAATTTCCCTGCATCATATCCAGTCAATTCTAAATGTTGAACAATTTCAGATTTTCCATCCGTTTTTACCGTGTCAATTTTTTGACCTAAAACTTCGATGTGATGATTAATTGAATCTGAAATCGTAGGAAATACAACTTTATCTCCATCTTTGTAATCAATTTTTACTTCATATTGGATTGGCTCGCCAATTTTGATTGTCGTGCGATCTAATTTTGGCGTAATTTCTTGCGCAAACGAAAATTGAAGGATAAAAAAACTTACTAAAAGCAATAAATTCTTCATTAGGCTTTATGACTTTTAAAGTAGTTTAACAATGGGCGAACATAATCTTCGTCGGTACGAATACTGATTGCGCCTGAATGATTTTTCTTGAAAATAGATTGATAACGTTGATCTAAATCACGATAATATTGCGCATATTGTTGACGCAATTTCTTCGATGAAGTATCTATCAAGCGGATTTCGCCTGTTTCGTTATCTTGCACATGAACCAAACCTACATCTGGAAAAGATTGTTCTTTTTCATCATAAACTCTAATTCCAGTCACATCATGTTTTTTTGCTACGATTCGCAACGCTTTTTCATAATCAGACGAATCAATAAAATCTGAAAGAATAAAAACATTTGATTTTCGGCGAACCAAATTCATAAATGTTTCCAAAGTCTCTGCTAAATCAGTTTTCTTACTTTTTGGCTCATACGAAACAATTTCTCTCACCAAACGCAACACATGTTGTTTTCCTTTTTTGGGTGGAATAAATTTCTCCACTTGATCCGAATAAAATATCAAACCAACTTTATCATTATAAGTAATTGCCGAAAAAGCCAATGTAGCGCTCAATTCAGCAATTGTTTCCATTTTAATTTGTTTTCGTGTTCCAAAGTTTTCAGAATTCGAAACATCAACCAATAAAAACATGGTTAATTCTCGTTCTTCTTCAAAAACTTTTACATAAGGTTCGCTGTATCGAGCCGTTTTATTCCAGTCGATATTACGAACGTCATCACCGTATTGATAAGGACGAATTTCACTAAAAATCATACCTCTTCCTTTGAATGAACTGTGATATTCACCCATAAAAAGGTTGCTCGCTTTGCGCTTGCTTTTTAGCTCAATACGTTTTACACGTTTGATGATTTCTTTTGCATCCAAAGTTTAAATGATTTTGAATAGTGGTTTAAGGAACTGGAACAACATTAAGAATATTGTCGATAATTTCTTCTGGCGTAACATTTTCTGCTTCTGCTTCGTAGCTAATTCCGATACGATGACGCAACACATCTTTTGCCATTGCACGCACATCATCTGGAATAACATAAGCGCGTTTACGTAAAAATGCATACACTTTAGAAGCTTGTGCCAAATTGATTGATCCACGAGGTGAAGAACCAAACGAAATCATTGGAACCAATTTTTCTAATCCAACTTTTTCTGGAAAACGAGTTGCGAAAATAATATCCAAAATATATTTTTCAATTTTTTCGTCCATATAAACTTGTTTCACCATTTCGCGCGCATCCAACAATTCTTGAATAGAAATTACTTTCTCAATTTTTGGAAAAGATTGATTAATCGAATTTCTTAAAATCAAACGTTCTGCTTCAAATTCCGGATAAGTAATTACAGTTTTCAACATAAAACGGTCAACTTGCGCTTCTGGCAAAGGATAAGTTCCTTCTTGTTCCACTGGATTTTGAGTTGCCAAAACCAAGAAAGGTTTTTGTAACGGATACGTTTCATCACCAATTGTTACTTGACGCTCTTGCATTGCTTCTAACAAGGCAGATTGTACTTTTGCAGGCGAACGGTTAATCTCATCAGCTAAAACAAAATTGGCGAATATTGGTCCTTTTTTGATTCTAAAATCGTTTTCTTTTACATTGTAAATAAGTGTTCCCACAACATCGGCAGGTAACAAATCTGGTGTAAATTGTATACGAGAAAAAGATCCATCAACAGCATCAGATAATGTTTTAATCGCCAATGTTTTTGCTAATCCAGGAACACCTTCTAATAAAACGTGTCCATTTCCAAGTAATCCGATTAATAGACTTTCAATCATTTTTTCTTGTCCAATAATCGCTTTATTTATTTCCGATGTCAACCTTGCAATGCTTTCGCTTTTTGCTTCTATTTGTTGGTTTAGTTGTTGTATATCCAAAATTTCGTTGAAATTAATGTTTATGTTATTGATTCAAATTTCCTCTAAAATTAACAAATACAATTGATTTAGAAATTAAAACTTTCATACAATATTGTTAAACTTTGTTAAGACAAAAGTAGTGTACCAAACGTTTTGATTATTATTTTCAGTAAAATTTTTCCAAGACTTACAAACTATTTATAAACAATAAACGTTTCCAAATAATATTTCTTTAAATGATTATACAATAACTATTTAAAGAATATTTATATTTTTACTGAAAAACAATACTGTATGAAGAATTATTTACTGATGATTTGCTTTATAACAAGCATTTTAACTTTTGCTCAAAAGATTCAGGTTGTATCTGGAAACACTGATTTTTTAAAAGATCAAAAAGAAATTAATGTTCAACTATTATTTGATGATGTTAAATTTTATGATGAAAATAAAACTGAAACTGAATATTTAGAGAAACGTGAAAAAGATGTTTTAAATAATCCGAAAAGAGGAGAAAATTATTGGAAACAATGGCTTGCAGATTGGAATGAAAATAGAAATGTTACTTTTTTGGATAAATTTATAAAAGGAACTACTAAATCTAAAAAATTAAATTTTGTAAAAAATCCAGCTGCAAAATATACTTTGATTATCAATTCTGAATGGATTTATCCTGGTTATCATGCTGGTATAGCTATTGAACCAGCAAAACTAAGCACAACTTTAAATTTTGTTGAAACTGCAAATCCTTCTAACATTTTACTTTCTATAAAATCGGATAAAGTAAAAGGAACTTCGGGTAAAAATGATTTTGTTATGGAATACGGTCGAATTGCTTCTGCTTACGAATCAACTGGAAAATTATTAGGAAAAGAATTGAAATAATTTTTCAAAAAAATACATCAAAATCCATTCGATAAAGAATGGATTTTTTTATTCAATAAATTTGACAACTTTGTTAAAAAATTTAATAAATCCTTGATTTCACCGATACTTAACACTCGTTTACCTCAATATTTTTGACGTCTTTTTTTTGTGTTGCAACTTTGTTTCAAGAAAAATGAAAAGAATATAATTCTAACATTTAGTTGTAAACAAAAACATAGATTATGAAAAAAGCATTTTTATTAGCAAGTATAATGATGGTTATGGCAGTTTCTGCTCAACAAAGACCACAACAAGGTGAACGATCTGGAAATAGAAAAGAGCAAAGAGAACGCCCAACTGTAGATCAACAATTAAAAAAATTTGATCAATATAATTTGAGTTCTACTCAAAAGAAAAAAGTAAAATCGTTGTTAGAAAGTAGAGATTCTGACATGAAAAAAGAATTTGCGAACAGAGACAAAAATTCTACTCAAAAAGGAGAAAGAGGTTCTCGACCAGAAAAAGGTACAAACGATTTTGATATTAAATTAGAGAAAATTTTAGACAAAAATCAGTTCAATCAATACAAACAAGATCGTGAAAAACGTATGAAATCTGATAAATTTAGTATGCACAAAAAACGTGATGCAAAAGGAAATAGACCTTCGTCTAAATGTGCATAAAATCATAAAAAATAGGGTTAACCTATAAATTTTGATGGTTAACCTCTATTAATTTAAATTTTGAAAGAATATTTTAAAATTTGTATGAGTTTTAAAATTATTATTGAATAGCACAATGTGTTATTTTATTTCATAAGTAAGTTTTTTTAAAGTAGTTTTTAAAATTCATTTTCATTCAATTATCAAGTGAAAAGCGAGCTAAATCGGCTCGCTTTTCTTTTTTTATTCTTCTGGCATTGCTTGCCATTTTTTATAAAGATTAATGATGAAATAAAAACTTATTAAATATAAAATTGGATTGATGTAAAGAAAAATTTTTGCAAATTCTTGTAACATCAATAATTCTTTATTTGTTTGTCTAAACTCATAAATATTCATATGTTTATTTGCTTCATATAACATTTCTTCACGCAAATCTGTGTAAAAACTAAGCATCACAATTCCAATAAAAATATTGGTCGCAACAAACCAATTAAGATTAACACCTGTCAAAACTTTATATTTTTTGGAACGTAAGCCAATTAGTGTAATCACTATAAATGCAATGTAAAAAACAAATAAAATAATATAAGGTGTGAATTGTGTATAACCAATACTCGCATCGATAGAAATTCCGAAAACGCTTCCTAAAATTGCCAAAATTCCTGCGCCAATTAATGAAATTAACCAAACTTTGAACGAACTAAATCTGAATGTAATGATAAGAACGGTAATAACTAAAGCGATTAGTAAATAATACTGAATATGTTCTAACCAAGTGGAACTATATTTCGAAAACTCAATATTTTCATACACTTTGTTTAAACTTGATTGGTTGATATAATCATTCAGTTTTTTATCTACAGTTTGATAAGGATCAATATAATTCAATTTATGATCAATGAAATAATATGGATATTGAGGCAAATAATCAATCCAATTTTTATGTTTGAACTGATAACCAATTTCTTGCTTTTTTAATAAATCGGTATAATTATTCAATAAATTTTCAATTACTTTTCGATCATTTTTTTGCAACAAAGCAATCCATTGTTCATCATAAAATTGATGATTTAAAGTAGAATCTTTCGGATTGTTAAAAACCAAAAAACTATAATTATACAAACTTGCTAAGTTGTAATAAACATCTGGTTTTCCAGCAGAATTTAATGATACTGCAGCAGAATCGACAACAGCATAAGTTGAATCTACAGCTGCTGTAGTAGGATAGTCCATTTCTTCTTGAAATGAATCTGTAGATGAATTATTCTTTTTTAGAGGTTGATACGTTTGATTAAAATTAATTTTAGAATAACTAAATCGCTCCGGAAAATAATCTCTTAATAAGGTTTCAAATTCAGGATTTCTGAAATACGGATCCAAAAAAGCATCATATGAGTATGTTGGATTTTTTCTTAAATATTCTCTCTTATTTTTTTCATATAATTCTCTTGTTTCTTTTTCCAAAACCAACGAATCAAAAGCTGGAACAGACAAATTTCTCGAATAATTATCGTATCCAAAATTTGGTTGCAACGTAAAACCTTGCGTTCTATTTATAATATCGATATCTTTCAAATATTGTTCTTCGCTCATATAATTTGAAACACGTAATTTAAGACCAGTTTTGAACGAATTTGGTACATAAAACATCAAAAATATAATGACGAAAACGGCTAAAAATTCTTTGAACAAATAATTTCTTGAGGTAGGGTAATTTGATTTGAAACGATTATTTTTAATATAGAAATACAGCCAAATAACGCAAATAATGACACCAATTAATAGATAATAAATTGCAATTCCTGAGTTGAAAAATACTTCGTAAAGTCCAGTTTCTTGCAGTTGAGATTTTTTAGTAAAAAACAAAAAACCATTGATAAATGCAATCAAGTTGAAAACTAAAACCGTCAACAAAATCCAAATAAATTTCAGATTCCAAATCAATGGATATTTGGTAATTAAAGTTTGATTTATTTTTTTGAACATAGTTGGTGGTTTTAATTGACAAAAAAGCGACGACTTGATTTCGAAATATCTCGAATGTATTTTACTTTCAATAATGATTTTCCGATTTCGGACAAAATCATATTCATCGAAATTTCATCATCAAAATATGCGATATATGATCCTCCATTGAATTTTATCTGTTTAATTTCGATGTTAGATAAAGCTGTTAATAACTCTTCTTTTGTGTTTTCAACATCAATTTCAACAATCGTAAAATCACCTTCCAAATCATTTGTATCTCCTTGTATTTTAAGCTTTCCTTGCTCTAAAAAGAGAACTTCTGTCGATACTTTTTCAACTTCGTACAATTGTTGAGAACTCAAAATAACACCAAAAGGATTGCGAATAGATTGCGATAAAAATTTCAAATCTTCGAGAATAATTTGTTGCGCCAAAATATCCAAATTCGCCAAAGGTTCGTCTAATAACAAGACTTTTGGACGACGCAATAACGTTCGCGCCAACTCGAATCGCATTTTATAACCAGACGACAATTGTCGCCATTGCAAATCCTTGTAAGGCCAAAGCCCCAAACGCGCCAACATAACATTCGCTAATAACCAATTTTCTTCGTTGTAAATATCATAACATGTCAAGGTAAATTGCAGATTTTCCATCAACGAACCATATAAAACTTCTATTCGTTGCGGCACATAAACTAATTTTGTTTTCAGCTCGAAACTAAATGTTTTTGCTTTAGAAAAATGATAAATTATTTCGCCAGAAGTTGGTTTCAATTCACCACAAATTAAACGTAATAAAGTCGTTTTTCCATTTCCATTTTCTCCAACTAATCCAACAACTTCTCGTGATTTCAAATCAAAAGTAATGGGATGAAGTTTAAAATTTCGACGATGATAAACTTTTTCAACATTGTTGGTTGATATCAATGTTTCTTCTTTTTGAAAGGGCGGAGGAGGAGCTTGTTTCAACTTTTCCACCAATTGTAAAGCTTGCGTTGTTTTATTTTCGTTCGTAGAATTCTCGTTGTAATAAAGATTCGAATAGGAGATAATCTCTTTGTAAAAAGATTTCTCACCCAAATCCAACACACAATCAATTAATCGACGATAACCCAAATCGAGATCATTGTGCTGCAAATGATTTTCTACTTCGTTTAGTCGTTGGTTAAATTCATTCATAGATTGATTATTAAATCATTACGAATATAACAATCCTTTTCTATAAATAAAATGGCTAATTGTAGGGAGATTTCAGTTTCAACAATTTTTAATAAACTATCTTAATTACTTTTTAATTCATTATTTATAAATGTTTTATAATTAACAATTTTAACTTTATTAAATCAATTTAGTTCTAAATTCATCATTATTCACAAGTTTTAATAAAGTCTATTCATAACTTCTTAATTCATTTATTTTGAATAGTTTACTATTAACAATATGAGTAATTAATCAAGCTGTAAACATTCTTTTTATAACTCAGTTGAAAAGCAGTTAATTTATTAAATAACAAGTGATTACTATTAACAATTTTAGAATCATTGAGATTCCTCCTAACGTCGGAATGGCAGAAAATTTAATGCTAAAAAAAATGTCATTCTAAACGAAACCACAGTAAAGTGAAGAACCTAATCATTAAGATGAGAAGTTGAAATAAATTCAACTCAACAATTAAGACAAAAAAAGTCGAGCAAATGCTCGACTTAATTTTTCTACTATTTTAAGTATTTTTTTCCCTTTCTTATTTTAAAATTGCGGCAACTCCTGGTAATTCTTTACCTTCTAAAGACTCTAACATAGCTCCACCTCCTGTAGAAACGTAGCTCACTTTGTCGTCGTAACCAAATTGTTTTACGAATGCAACAGAATCTCCACCACCAACAAGTGAAAAAGCGCCGTTTGCAGTAGCTTCAGCAATTGCATCACCTAAAGCGATAGTTCCTTTTGCAAAATTTAACATTTCAAAAACACCTAAAGGACCATTCCAAAGAATTGTTTTCGAATTGTTAATTACATCTGCAAAAACTTTTGACGATTTTACACCAACATCCATTCCCATCCAACCATCTGGAATTTGATCAGAAGAAACTGTTTGAGTATTTGCATCATTACTAAAATTATCAGCAATTACATTGTCAACTGGTAAATAAACTTTTACGTTATGTTTTTCACATTCAGCCAAAATTTCTTTCGCTAAATCTAATTTATCATCTTCTACCAACGAATTTCCGATTTTTCCGCCATTTGCTTTTACAAATGTATACGTCATTCCACCACCAATAATCAAGTTATCAATAACTGGTAAAATATTGTTGATAATCGTAATTTTAGAAGATACTTTAGCACCTCCAAGTACCGCTGTTACAGGTTTTTCTCCGTCTGATAACACTTTGTTAATAGCTGTTAATTCTTGTTCCATTAACAAACCAAAACATTTATTTTCTGGAAAAAATTCGGCAATAATTGCAGTCGAAGCATGTGCGCGGTGTGCTGTTCCGAAAGCGTCATTCACATAAATATCTCCAAATTGAGCCAATGCTTTAGCAAAATCTTTATCTCCAGCTTCTTCCTCATTATGGAAACGAACATTCTCCAATAATAAAACTTGGCCTGATTTTAGATTACTAACTTTTTGTTTCGCATCATCGCCAATAACATCATTCGCAACGATCACATCAACACCAAGAATTTCTGAAACTTTTGATGCAATATGTTTTAATGAATATTTATCATTGAATTCGCCTTTAGGACGTCCCAAATGACTCATTAATACAACAGCGCCACCATCTTTCAATATTTTGTCAATCGTTGGTTTTGCAGCTCTAATACGTGTATCATCTGTCACATTTAAATTTTCGTCTTGCGGAACATTGAAGTCAACACGAATCAATGCTTTCTTGTTTTCGAAATTGTAGTCGTTGATTGTTTTCATATTTTGATTTGAAATTTTGAACTACACAAAAGTAATCAAACTTTCATTTTGAGACTTAAAATCATTCAATACAATTTTCAACTATTAACAATTCATAATAATATATATAGTTTAATTAATTTTTAAATTTTAAAAAAAGAAAAAAATGTTACTATTATTAGCACTGTTAATATGTGGATAACTAAAGTGAGATAAATTTTATTTAATAGCAATTAACAAGCTATTATTTGTAATTTTGTTTTGTAATGAAAGAGTTAGATATTCTATCAACAATTTATCATTTTGGTTGATAAACAACTTTTGTTAAAAAGAAGTTTTGTGAAAACTATTCATAACGGTGTGTAAATCTTTTATGCCAAAATGAAAACTTTTACTTGACTTGTATTGATTTATTTCTAATTGATTTTTTGAATCAGATTTCCAAATTTTTCTCTCGAAAAGTTATTAGTTTTATTCAATCATCTTTTAACAAGTTGTTACTTTTACTTAACATTTGATTTACAATTATTTAAACAAAAACAACAAAAACACCTGTTAATTAAATGAAAATTGCAATCGGAGCGGACCATGCTGGGTTCGATTATAAGGAGAAATTAGTACCCTTTTTAACAAGTCAAGGATTTGAGGTTGAGGATTTTGGTACGTTCTCAACAGCGAGTGTTGATTACCCTGATTTTGCACACCCAACGGCACAAGCTGTGGAAGATGGAAAAGCAGATTTCGGAATTTTGATTTGTGGTAGTGCGCAAGGCGTTACAATGACTGCAAATAAACACCAAGGAATTCGTGCTGCATTATGTTGGATGATGGATATTGCCAAGTTAGCTCGTCAACACAATAATGCAAATGTGTTAACTTTACCTGCACGCTTTATTGCGTATGAATATGCAGAAGAAATTGTGAATACATTTTTAGCAACAGAATTTGAAGGTGGTCGTCACCAAGGACGCGTAGATAAAATTGCTTGTTCATACAACGGATAATTTTATACATCTATTATAAGATATAAAATCGGTCAATTCGTTAGAGTTTACCGATTTATATTTTAAAAATTAAATTTAAAACTATTATAAAGTTTAAATAGTTAAGTATAAATAATATTTTATATTTAAAATTAAATATTTTTAAACCAATTTAAGTCAATAGTAAATTTATTTATTGTAGCTGTTCTACTTTTACATCAGTAAAAAAAACAAATTATTTAAAGATTAAAAGATGAGCAGAGCATTATTACGTAGAGAACAAGCAATCTCTTTTGTAAAAGAAGAATTTTCGAAAGGATTACAAAAAGAATTAAACATTATTCCAGTTTCTGGACCATTGGTAGTATTGGATGGAACGGGTATTAATGATGATTTGAATAGTATCGAAAGACCTGTAAAGTTCCCTATAAAATCTTTGAATGATAAAAATGCGGTGGTTGTACATTCTTTAGCAAAATGGAAACGTATCCGTTTGAAAGAATTAGAAATAGAACCAGGCGAAGGAATTATAACAGATATGCGCGCTTTGCGTCCAGACGAAGATTATTCTCCAATTCATTCTATTTATGTTGATCAGTGGGATTGGGAAAAAGTAATTGTTCCACAAGATCGCCAATTGGATTATCTTTTTTCGACAGTAAAATCGATTTATGAAGTTATTAAACAAACTGAGCAAAATGTAGAAGCAAAATATCCGCAATTGAAAGCTGTTTTACCAGAACAAATTACATTTATTTCGTCTGAAGATTTATTACAAAAGTATCCAACATTTACGCCGAAACAACGTGAAAATGCAATTTGTAAAGAATTTGGAGCTGTTTTTATTTACGGAATTGGAGGAGAATTGAGTAATGGTGAATTACACGATGCACGTGCCGCTGATTATGATGATTGGAGTACAGAAAACAGTGCTGGTTTTAGAGGTCTTAATGGTGATATTTTAGTTTGGAACCCTGTTTTAGAATCTGCTTTCGAGTTATCTTCGATGGGAATTCGTGTGGATAAAAAAGCTTTGACCAAACAATTAGAAATTAGAGATTTTTCGGATCGTAAAAATTTATTATTTCACTCGATGTTGTTAGATGACAAGTTAACAGAATCTATTGGAGGTGGAATTGGACAATCTCGTATGTGTATGTTTATGTTGAAATCTCGACATATTGGTGAAGTACAAGCAAGTATTTGGGACGGAAAAGTAAAAGAAAAATTAAAAGAAGAAAGCATCGAATTATTATAAATGAAAAAGCAGTTTCAAAGTCTTGAAACTGCTATTTTTGTATTTTATATAGAAATTAACAATGTTTATAACTGTTGATAAAGGCTGTTAATTTGTTTTAATTCAGATATTTAATATGTTTTATAATTGTTGATTAAGAAATACGTTCGTTTTTCTTCGAAATAAAACTATCATAGAATTTTTTGAAACCATGATGATTAATCAAATAGAAATATTTAGGAAATAATCGATTCAATTCGTATTGAATTTGTCGAGGAAATTTAGACTTTCTTAAACTGCGATCAATCTGAATTTGCGTTTCTACTGGAGCTGGTTTAACAAGCGATGGAAGAAGGTTGTAAATTCTCAAATCAAATTCCCAAGCATGCTGTAAATCACAATCAATAGGACGTTGAATTGTAGGAAGCGGCGTTTTAATTTTATTTAGAAATTTTTCTGCTGCTTTTCTTGTCCAAATGGCTGCAATTGTTGTGATTGGAATACTCGTTCCACAAGCTGCAATTATATATTTTTGGTCAACATCAGCTATTTTGATATGTTTTCGTTTTCCATTAAACAACTTCAAAACATCCCAATGATCTTTTACTTTTAAATCATTATATTGATTCATTGCTTTTTCTACAGCAGATTTAAAATCATTAACCAAAATAGCATCATCTTCTATAATTAAAGCAAAATCATTTTCAGAAGCCAAAAAAGTTTCTAGCGTTTTCACATGACTCAAATAACAACCAATTTCTCCAGGAACTAAATCGCGGTCATATTTATTTTTTACTTTATAGGTTGACGAATCCAAAGTTTTGGCATCTACAGCAGAAATTCTTTCGTAAGTAATCTCACATTTTTCGAATTCTTTTTGCATCAATTCAAGCCGATCCGTAGCTCGATCAAGGTTAATCAAGTAGGTTTGGTATAATGGTTTAGTTTTCATTCAATTAATTATCAATGCAAAAATAGTTTTTTTGGCTCAATTTTCGCAATAAATCAAAACGTTACAAGTAATCTTATCCTTTCCATAACATAGAATTGGCTGTAAATTGTTATTTTAGAAAAAGGATATATTACCTTTGCAGTGGTTATGTTGTTTATTAACATCTTATTAATAGTTATTAAAAATAATTTGATAATCAAATAATTAAGATGTTTATTTATTAACTATTTTAAAATAAATCTCTAAAAAACAAGAAGAGATTTGACAGAAAACAAATTATGCCAAGAAGAAATTTTAAAAATACAAAGGCGAAAAAAGACAAAAACATAACAAAGTTTACGAAGTCTATCATCGAAGTTTTATTTCAAAATCCGAATAAACCTTTAAATTATAAACAAATTGCAGCAGCTTTAAACCTAACAAATCGAATTGATACAGAATTATTGATTAAGAATTTGAATGTTTTATTAGCTGACAAAAAGATTTCTGAAGTAGAAAGAGGAAAATACAAAATCAATGCAACCAATGATTATATGGTTGGGATTGCGGATTTGACTTCTTCGGGAAGCGCTTATATTATGATTGATGGTCTTGAACAAGATGTCTTTGTACAAAAAGGAAAAACGCGAAATGCTTTAATGGGCGATACGGTTCGCGTATATGTTTATCCAAAAAAACATGCCAATCAATCGAGAGCAGAAGGAGAAATTGTAGAAATTATCGAGCGTAATAAAACTGAATTTACAGGAATTTTCGAGTTAGGAAAGAATGGAAATTTTGGTTTTGTAACGATGCAAAATGGTAACCACGATTTCTTTATTCCGAAAGAGAAAATTAAAAATGCTCAACCAGGAGAAAAAGTTGTGGTTCGATTAACAAACTGGCCAGAAGGATCTAATTCACCATTTGGTGAAATCACGCAAATTTTGGGTAGTCCAGACGATACGGATGTAGAAATTCATGCAATTTTGTTAGAATACGATTTGCCAGCTCAATTTCCAGAGGAAGTTGAAGAAGAAGCAAATCAGTTGGATACTTCGATAGATGAAGCCGAGGCAGCTCGTCGTAGAGATATGCGAAATATAACGACATTTACAATCGATCCGAAAGATGCAAAAGATTTTGATGATGCTTTATCAATACGAAAATTAGAGAACGGTAACTGGGAAATTGGTGTTCACATTGCTGATGTTACGCATTATGTTCGTCCAGGTTCGTTGATCGAGCAAGAAGCATACAAGCGTGCAACTTCTGTTTATTTGGTGGATAGAGTAGTGCCAATGTTGCCAGAAGTGTTGTCGAATGTTGCGTGTTCTTTGCGTCCAAACGAAGATAAATATACGTTTTCGGGAGTTTTTGAAATGGATGATAATGCGAAGATTGTAAAAACATGGTTTGGTCGGACAGTAACGCATTCGGACAGACGTTTTACTTATGAAGAAGCGCAAGAAATTATCGAAGGAAAAGATGGAGATTTTAAAGATGAAATTTTGACTTTAGATCGTTTAGCAAAAACAATGCGTCAAAAGCGTATGAAATATGGAGCGGTTAATTTTGATAAAGTTGAAGTAAAATTCGATTTAGATCAAACGCATAATCCGCAAGGAATTTTCTTCAAAATTTCGAAAGATTCGAATAAATTGATTGAAGAATTCATGTTATTATGTAACAAAAAAGTTTCTGAATTCATTAGTTTAGATAAACATGGAAAAGAGAATGCGAACACTTATATTTATCGTGTTCACGATGATCCAAATCCAGATAAATTATTAGACTTAAAGAATTTTATTCGCCAATTTGGGTATGAATTAGAGATTGGAGATCGTAAAACAACTATCAATTCTATGAATAAGTTGTTAGCAGAAGTGAAAGGAAAACCAGAAGAAAATATGGTTGAAACTTTGGCAATGCGAACAATGGCGAAAGCAAAATATACAACAGAGAATATAGGACATTACGGTTTAGCGTTCGATTACTACACGCATTTTACATCGCCAATTCGTCGTTATCCAGATATGATTGCGCACCGTTTGTTGCAAGATTATTTAGATGGTAAAAAATCTCCTGCAGCGGCTGTTTACGAAGACAAAGCAAAACATTGTTCATCTCGCGAAAAAATTGCTGCAGAAGCAGAACGAGAGTCAATCAAATATATGCAAGTAAAATATATGGAGCAATTTGTTGGCGAAACTTTTGATGCTTTTATTACAGGTGTACAAGATTATGGAATCTTTGTTGAAATTCCAGAAACGCGTTGCGAAGGTTTGATTCGTTCTCGTGCTATGAAAGGTGATCATTTTGTTTTTGACGAAAAAAATCATGCTTTAATAGGTAAACGCACACGTGTTAAATATCAGTTAGGAAGTCCGGTTAGAATCAAAGTTTTAAATGCTGATTTAATCAAGAAGCAATTAGATTTTGAATTAGTTGATGCTTAATTTTCATATTTTAGACTTATCTTGCAGACCTTAATTATGTTATGGAAATAATATTTTCGGCCATACTAATAGGTTTTTTGTTAAGTACAATTCTTATTGGACCTGTATTTTTCTTACTTATTGAAACCAGTTTGCGTAGAAGTTGGAAAACCGCTGTAGTCCTAGATTTGGGAGTTATTGCAGCTGATATTTTGTGTATTGCAGCAGCCTATTACGGAAGTAAAGATTTTACAGATTATGTGACCAATCATCCAAAGTTTTACCGCATTTATATCATTGCAGGTTTCTTTGTATTGATTTACGGAATTTTCATGTATTTCTCTAAACCAAAGCTACATATAGAAGGCGAAGCAGGATTTGTAAGCAACAATTATTTGAGAACGTTTATCAATGGATTCATCATGAATTTGTTGAATATTGGTGTCATTGTTTTTTGGTTTGTAATTGTCTCTTCAATTATGATCCAATATCCAAATCCAAGCGATTTTATGCTTTACATGGGAGTTGTTTTGACCACCTATTTTGTAATCGATTTGGGAAAAATATTTTTGGCAGGAAAACTTCAAAAACGTTTTACCGATCAAAAAGTATTTATGGTGCGAAAAGGAGTTGGTATTTGTCTTTTAGTCTTTGGATTAATCATTATCTTAAAAGGTTTCGGATTCTTTAAAGAAATTGATCAAAAGATAGAGAATCAGCTCATTAATCAAGAACAAACAAGTTAGAAATATAAACTCCCATCAAATTTTTTGATGGGAGTTTTTACTTAACATAAAAGGTGTTATAGTAAGGGTTTAATCATCAACTTCTTTATATACAATAATATTTCTTATAATTTTATTACTGTAATAATTTTTCTCTTCAGATGTAAAAATATCTTTACTACGATCATTATAGTATTTTATATCACTTTTTGGCAATTCCCCTTTCCATTCTATGACCATAAGAACTATATTATCTTTAAATGAATTCTGAGGTAATTCAAATTTAAAACGACTTGCAACAAAATGTTTTATAGATTTACCACTACTAGAAGGTGTTACCGTTTGTATTTTAATTTTATTCATATCATTTAATAAAACAGAAAAAGGTTTTCCTATATAATTCGTTTTATTAATTTCAAATTGTTTGACATAGGCTAAGGTATCTGTTTCTTGTGCACTTATTGTTTGCAATGAAAATAATAATATGATTAATTTTAAGTATTTCAAAACAGAAAAATTATTTGTAAACAAAAATATCTTGTATTATTTTATCTCCATAAAATTCTTTTTCTTCCTCTGTAAAATAAAATTTATTTTTTAGATACAAATATTTCACATCACTATAAGGAATAAAATCTTTCCAAGTAATTAATAATGTAATTGGCCTTCTAAAACTATTCTCTTTATCTGCAAATTTAAATTGAGAGTTTTTTACATTATTTTTATTAGGAAGTGGTGTAAACCAAACAGTTTTTGGTTTTATTTTCTTCATGTCATTTAGTAAAACAGAAAAAGGTTTACCTATATAACTCGCTTTGTTAGTTTCAAACTGCTTTATATAGTTTAAAGTGTCTAATTGTTTTTGTTGAGAAAAGCTAATAATACTCATAAGTAAGACTATTAGCAAAAAGGTTTTTTTATATAATGTTTTCATATTTTTGTTATTTTAAATTACAATTTTCTGATTCGGAAAATTCACTTTTTCCACTTCCTTGCTCTTTTGATTCATTAACAAAAGTGGAGTTAAAGTTTCCTTCACTGTCTTGTTTACTAATCCCAACACCCATATTATGTTTATTAGCGACAAAACTCATTGCTAAAAAATAAGCTTCATCATCTGATTTTCCATTAGCAAGAAAATTATTATAAGCATCAGTATAGTCTCTATATACAGAGGTGCCTTCTTTCCATCCTGAACCATTTAAATATGTGTCTTTAGGAAAATTCTGCTGAAATCTAATGAAATTATGATAATTAATTATAGATAAAACATAAACATCTCCATTAAAGGAAGTCGTGTACCAAAAAGAAAAACTAGGACTGTTCATATTTGCACCAGATAAAGTATAAAAATCTCCAGGCGAAGGTGTCGCGTAATACCCTTTTGTATGACTATGGACTCCGCCTAATATGTTATATGTATCACTTTGACCAACACTTATATTACCAGTATTACCAACATTTCCCTCAATAATAGGACTAGTTTTAATAAGTCCAGATTTATTATATTTTGCAAATATGAAATATTTTTCTTTCTCATCTAAAGGTAGTCCTTCTTTTAATTTATTTAGAATTTCCTTTACTTCAGGGTTTTCTAGATAATCTTTTGCTGTTAAATTATTTATTAGAAGTTCTAAACAAGGATTAAGCATAGGGGGAAGACCTCCACCACCGCTACCGCCAATATCATTATATATACAATCTACAAATTGATCACATCCTCCACCTGGATTCACAGGAGGGTTTGTTTGACAACCAACACAACCACCACTTGAACCACCACCACCTATGATAATAACATCATCTAATTCACATACATCATCACCATAGCCACATAAATCACTATTAGATTTATTGTTAATGGAATGATTAATTTGTCTGTCAAATTTTTCTTGAAATAATTTAACATTCTTAACGTACAATTCACTATCTTTTTTTACATAACGGAAAAATACATTGGTTCCGTTATCGGTATAACTTGCTATTAATAAATCTTCAACAGAATTATTCTTAATTTTAGGGTACATTACCCAAATGTCTCCATTTTCCTCAAAAATTGTTTGTGAATGTAATCGATTTTCAATATAAAAATCTCTACTTTCTATAATAATATTTTGTCGAGAATTCTTTTTATGTTCGACAATGTTAGTAGTGTTCACAAGACCAGAAATATTAGTCTTGTGAATACTGTCATACTTTTGTAATAAAACAGCAAAACCGTTTGCGTAATCAATAGTAGACTTACTGCTTTTCCCTCGAATACTTGAAGATTGGGAAAAAGTAACAAATGTGTTTTTTTCTTCTTTTCTCTGTGTTGTTTCAATTAGTTGATCATCAGTTGTACAACTGCTAATGACAAACAAACAAAAAATAAACATCAGTAGGTACTTTAGAGGGTGTTTATTCATAAATTTTAGTGTTTAATAATGCACTAAAATACAATAAATTATAAGAAAACCAAATAAATCTAACTTAACATAATGTTAATTATACACCTTTTTGAAATGAGTTAAATTATTGATTTTAAAGCAGTGCCGTTTTAGATAAATAATTCTACAATTAGGAATACTTTGTAACGCGCATTTTACCGTTGAAACAGCATATCCAAAGCAGACAAATCTTACTTCAATAACGACTTCCCAGAATCCTTATAATTCCATGTTTTTACTTTCATCAAATCAGCAATTGTAGAGGCAATTTGATTGAGATAAGTTTGTTTCTGTTTGAATTTTTTAGGATTAATCCCATTTCCAATCATCAAAATAAAACCTTCGTCTGATCCAGGAATTTCATCATAATGTTCTGGCCATTGTTTTCCATTTCCACGTCCGTGATCAGTTGTTACAATAATAGTTGTTTGATCTTTATAGAATGGATCGCTTTGTACATAATTCCATAATTCCTCAATCATTCTATCATTGCGATTTATTGAAGTAATATATTGATCGTAATCTTCATCATGTCCGTAATCATCAGCTTCTCCATAACCAATAAAAAGTAATTTTGGCTTTTGATTTTTCATCGCTTCTAACGCAAATTCGTGCGTAAAAATATCAAATCTTGTTGCCCACCATTGTTTTGGTGTTTCTAATTGAAAACGTTCGATAAGCAATTCTCGTTCAGATTTGTTTTGATTAAAACTATCTTGATATCCAGCATTTACAAACAATTTAGAACGTTCTTGATTGAAAATATTTGTATACATTCTCCAGCTTCCAAAAGCCATTACCTTATTGTTTAAATTCTTTTGTTGATTTGCAATTTCAAAAACTGAAACATTAGGATTCGGAATATCTTTGTTATTTTTAATTCGCTCATCATCAGCTTTTCCTGTAATAATTTCGTTGTATCCAGGATAAGACCATAATCTTTTGTTGGTCAAATTAACAAAGTTTTGTTCATCACGATTTCCTAAAATAACTCCTTTTTCTTTAATCGTTTTCCATGTAAATGGCATCAATAATTCGCGGCGTTTTATAGAATCTTCTGTCCAATATTTTTCATTAGTTTGAACAATAAGTGAGTTGTATTTTTTATTATTTAAAATTGATTTTTCAACTCCACGGAAAACTTCTTTCCAACGAACACCATCCAACGTAACCAAAATAACTTTCGGTTCTTGAGCAAATAAAAAATTTGAGAATAAGGCAAGAATAAGAAATGTATACTTCATGTGATTATAATTTCTTATAAAAATAGGAAAAGCATCGATATGATGCTTTTAAAAGTATTATTTTTCTAATTTATTGACGATTTGTTGATAAACATCTTCGGCACTCAAATTTTGAAAATAATCATAATTTTGAAACTTTTTTGGATCTTTTCCAAAGATAGAAGTTGGACGAATTTTCATCGTTTCGTCTTGTATCACATCATTCATAGATTGTCCATAACCTAAAAATCCAGCAAATGGATGCGTTCCACCCCAAATAGAAATTGTGCGTGTTCCCATCAACGAGGCTAAATGCATATTTGCGCTATCCATCGAAATCATTACTTCTAATTTGGCAATAGCTTGTAATTCTTCTTCAAAAGAGATTGTTCCAGCTAAAGATTTGATGTTTGGATTGAAATTTTCCCATGTTTTTAATTCATCAATTTCAGCTTTTCCACCGCCAAATAAATAAATTTTGTACCCATTTTTAGCTAATTTCGTCGCTACGATTTTCATCTTTTCGATTGGATACATTTTACTTGTGAAGGCTGCAAAAGGAGCAATTCCAATTGATTTTGGTTCCTTAATCGATTTTGGTTCGATTTTATGCTTTAAATTGACGTTAAAACCAAGTTGACGTAAAACATCAGCATAGCGTTCAGTTGTTAATTTTAATTGCTTAAAAACGCGATTTTCTTGATTGACTAAAGCTCTTTTCTCTGTACGACCTTTGTCTAAAGTGGCCGTTTTTGTTCCGTTAAGTTTGAATAAAGTTGTAATTACTTTTGATCGGATTACATTATGAAAATCAGCTACATAATCAAAATTATATTGTTTTAATTCTTTGTATAATTTGAACAAACTAAAAAAGCTTTTGTAGTCTTTGTTCAAATCAACCGAAATGAATTTAATTTGAGGAAATTGCTTGAAAATATTTCCCATAAAAGGGCGGGAAGCAACATAGACTTCGATATTAGGATTTTGCTCAATAAACTCTTGTAAAACAGGAGCAATCATTGTGACATCACCTAACGCAGAGAAACGTAAAACCAATAATTTTTTATGATTCGCTTTCTTCATTATGTCTATTGTTAATTTCTTTTGCAACCATTTTCATTTGTTTTTCGAATTCTAATTTTGAGGCTTCAAAATATTGATCTGAATTTTCGGCATGTTTCGCAATTTTACGTAACGATTTTCGGTCACTTTTTATAAAAATTTCTCCAACTTTTGATGCTTCTTCATACGAAAAACCATATTTCATCAAGATTTGTCTTCCTACGTAAACTGACGAGAAAAAGTTTTCGCGATACACTTCGTTTAAACCATCTTTCAGATAATTATATGCATAACTACGATTCTTTGCACGAACAATAATTTCGAGATTCGGAAAGTTTTTACGAACAATATAAACTAATTTTTGATTAATTTCTGGCGGATCCAAAGCAGCTACAAAATATTTTGCATGTTCAGCACCAGCCGATTTTAGTAAGTTAACATTTGTTGCATCGCCATAAAAAACATTAAAACCCTGCTTGCGCATTTTCTCTACACGCTCACTATCATTAACCAAAACAATCGATTTTATTCCAGTGCTTTTCAAGACACGACTAATTGTGTTTCCAAAATCACCAAAACCAGCAATAATTATTTCACCTTCTGCTGAATGTGGATTTATTTTATCGTTTTCAATGATTGTTTTTACTTTTGTTTTTACACCAAAATATTTTAGAATTAATTTTTCATTTAAGACTAAAAGTAATGGTGTTATTACCATTGTTATCGCTGTTGTAGCTAACATCAAATCGTACCATTCTTTGTTTAGAATATCTAAATTTCGAGTCAATGATAAGATAACGAAAGCAAATTCTCCGACTTGTGATAAAAGCAAAATGAACAACCATTTTTGATCAAAATCAAATTTATGTTTGATTCCAATAAACCATAAAACCAATGATTTTATTAACATTATTCCAAATGTTAATCCAAGAATCATAAAAGGTTTATCTGCAATTAATTTGAAGTTAATCGTTGATCCAACAGCAATAAAAAAGATTCCTAATAATAATGATTTGAATGGCTCAATGTCACTTTCTAATTGATGTTTATATTCGTTATTCGCCAAAACAACACCAGCAATAAATGCTCCCAAGGCAGGAGAAATTCCAACTTTTTGCATCAAAATTGAAACTCCAATGACTAAAAGTAGGGCAGAAGCGGTGTAAATTTCTCGAACTTGTAATTGTCCAACATACTTGAAATAAGGTGTAATAATGTATATTGCAATCACATAAATAAATGTAATTGCACCAAGAATAACCAAGGTTTTCATGAACGCTGGTCCACCAACTAACAAACTTTTAGAATCATCTCCAATGGACTGAATCAAGGAATCTCCAACTAAAAGTGGAATAATTGCTAAGATCGGAATTACCATAATATCTTGATACAACAAGACTGAAAAAGTCGATTTACCTATGCTTGTTTTGGTCAATCCTTTTTCGCTAAGTGTTTGCATAATAATGGCTGTTGAAGACATGGTTATTGCAAAAGCTATAGAAACAGCCAAAGAAAAATCCATTTTCAAGGCAAACATTCCGACTAAAGTTGCAATAATTATCGTCCCCAAAACTTGCATTCCACCAAGGTTGATGATTTTATTTTTCATCTTCCAGAATTCCTTTGGATCAAGTTCTAATCCGACCAAAAAAAGCATCATTACTACACCAAATTCTGTGGCGTGCATAATGTCTGTTCCGTCATTGCCAACAAATTTCAGCACATAAGGTCCAATTAAAACTCCAGCGATTAAGTAACCCAAAACCGAACCCATTCCTAATTTTTTGGAAATAGGAACGCAGATTACAGCGGAAAAAAGAAAAATAAATGCTTGGCCTAAAAAGTCGTTCATTATTTTATAAGGTTGATTAGATGATGCGTCTAACTATTATTTTGTTTTGATTGAAATGCAATTGCATAAAATTTGAATTGTTTTATCATCGCCAATAATCCGTTTGCACGTGTTGGAGATAAAAATTCTGATAAACCAATTTCGTTGATAAAATCTGTATCCGATTCTAAAATATCTTTTGGCGTTTGATGATTGTACATTCTCACCAATAATGCCGCAATTCCTTTTGGTAAAATAGCATTAGAATCAGCTTTAAATTCGATTGTATCACCGTCCAATTCTGCATCTAACCAAACAGAAGATTGACAACCTTTTATGATTTTATCATCTGTTTTTGCTTCTTCTGGTAAATTATTTAAGCTTTTTCCTAACTCGATCAAATATTCGTAGCGTTGTTCCCAATCATCAAAAAATGAGAATTCGTCTACTATTTCGTTTTGAATTTCTTTAATTTTCATATGACAAAGTTAGAAAGTTTTTGATAGTTTTTCCTCAAAAAAAGACGTTAAATAGCTTGATTCTTTTAGATTTCTTATTTTTGTGTTTTGATAAATTTCAATTCCCAAAAAATGAAGTACACTTTCATTGTTAATCCAAATTCTGGAAACGCAAAACACGATATTTCGCTCGATTTTTTACAATCAAAATTTGATTCTTCAGACGAAATTGTTTTGAAAGAAACTGCTTATCAATTTCATGCAAAAGAATTGGTGAAGGAGGCGATTGCAGAAAATTCGGATGTTATTGTTGCATGCGGTGGTGATGGGACAATCAATGAAGTGGCGAGTGCTTTGGTGAAAAAAAATATTCCGTTGGGAATAATTCCTGCTGGATCTGGAAATGGTTTGGCAACAAATCTTAATATTCCGAAAGATGCTAACAAAGCGATTGAAATTATCAAATCAAATGCTATTCACAAAATTGATGTTGGTAGAGTAGAGGACAAGTATTTTTTTAGCAATTTAGGTTTTGGGATTGATGCAGAAGTCATCAAAACGTATGAAGAGAATCAAAAGCGTACGATTACTGGATATGTTGATGCTTCTGTGAAAACCTTGTTGAATTATAAATCGAAATTGTTTCGTCTTTATATAGATGATGTAATTATCGAGAAGAGTTTTTATTATCTTTTCTGTTCTAATTCTAACATTGCTGGTTATGGGATCTCTTTTACACCCAAAGCTGATTTGTCTGATGGTGAATTGGATTTATTGATGATAGAAGATTTAGATGTTTTCGAGCAGTTTTATTTTTCGGTATTGGTTTTAGCCAAAAAGATTGATTTTTTGAACAAAGCAAAGTATCGAAAAGTTAAGAAATTTAAGATTGAAAGTTTAGATCATAATCCGATTACGTATCAGCTTGATGGAGAGATTCATAAAACCGATTCACTTCAAGTAAAAGTTAAGGTATTACCAAATGCTTTAAAAATCATTTTTTAAACCTTAATTATCTATTTAATTAACAATATAAATTGTACATTTTCAATCAATTAAAATGTTATTAACGTAGTTATAAACGATTTGTTTGTAACCAATTTCATCATCAATTTATTTATTAATCTTCGCATTCGTTGTAACTTTGATTAAAATTTTTGCAATGAATACGCCTTATAAAATTTTAGCAATCGATTCTAATCATGAATGTCTGAATAATGGACTTCGCGAAGTAGGTTTTATTGTTGATGAAGATTATACTTCGCCCAAAGAAATCATCGAACAAAAGATCAATGAATATGATGGAATGATTGTAAGGAGTAGATTTCCAATTGATAAAGATTTTTTAGCAAAAGCAACGAATTTAAAGTTTATTGGTAGAGTAGGGGCAGGCTTGGAGAATATTGACGAAGAGTTTGCAGCCGAAAATAACATTGTTTTATTCAATTCTCCCGAAGGAAACCGAGATTCTGTTGGTGAACATGCGATTGGTATGTTGTTGATGTTGATGCATCATTTGCGCAGAGCTGATAACGAAGTTCGTAATGGAATTTGGAAACGTGAAGAAAATCGTGGTGATGAATTGAAGGGAAAAACGGTTGGAATTATTGGTTATGGAAATATGGGAAATGCTTTTGCGAGACGTTTGCAGGGTTTTGAAGTTAATGTGATTTGTTATGATATTTTGCCAAATAAAGGAAATGAATTTGCGAAGCAAGTTTCGTTAGAAGAAATTTTTGAACAAGCTGATGTTGTAAGTTTACATACGCCGCAAACACCAGAAACGATGCAAATGATTAATGCAGAATTTATTTCTAACTTTAAAAAAACATTTTATTTTGTGAATACAGCGCGTGGTAAATCTGTTGTGACAAAAGATTTGGTTGAAGCAATGAAAACAGGAAAAATTTTAGGAGTAGCTTTAGATGTTTTAGAATTTGAAAAATCGAGTTTTGAGAAATTAGTTGCATCTGATTTACCAGAAGAATTTCAGTATTTAATTCAAGCAGATAATGTTGTTTTGGCGCCACATATTGCAGGTTGGACGCATCAAAGTAAAGTGAAATTAGCAGAGTTTATTCGTGATAAAATAATTGATTGGAAGAATAATCAGTAATGATTAATTGATATAAACTAAAAAGGTTCCGAAACTTCGGAACCTTTTTTCATTTTGTAAGTTTTTTGTAAACTTTATACAAAATAACTGCTACTATAATAACAAGAACGATTTGGAGTAGAATCCAAAGTATAACATTAAATGTTGATTCGCCTGAAATTGATAGCATATATATGTCTCATGTGTTAACTGAATGCTAAAATATAAATTATTTTTAACATTTTGTTAATAATTTAAAAAAAGTTTTATTCATCTTCTAGGTGTGTTAATTGATAACTTATCACATGTCAATAGATAAGTTTTTTTTGCACCCTAAATTTGTATAAAAATAAATTACTATGAATTACCAAATATTTAAATCAGAATCAAGAGGTGGAGGAAATCATGGGTGGTTAGACTCTAAACATTCTTACAGTTTTGCAAATTATTACGATCCAGCTCGTATTCATTTTGGAGCTTTGCGTGTCGTAAATGATGATATAATTACCGGAGGAATGGGATTTGGAAAACATCCTCATGATAATATGGAGATTATTACAATTCCTACAAAAGGAGGAATTTCTCACGAAGATTCAATGGGAACTGGTTCTGTAATTGAGTCTGGGGATGTACAAGTAATGAGCGCTGGTACGGGAGTTTTTCATAGTGAAATGAATGCTTATGAAAACCAAGAAGGACATTTTTTTCAGATTTGGATTATTCCAAATAAAATGAATGTTGAGCCTCGTTATCAACAAATTTCTGTTCGTGAAGTAGCAAAAGAAAATGAATTATATCAAGTTCTTTCTCCAAATGCAGATGATCAAGGAGTTTGGATTCATCAAGATGCATGGATTTTTTTAGGAAATTATACAGAAGATAAACAAGAAATATACAAAGTACAAAAAGAAGGAAATGGCGTTTTCTTTATGGTTGTGGAAGGAGAAGTTGAATTTGATGGAAACAAATTAGGACGAAGAGATGTCATCGAGATTAAAGATACAAACGAGTTTTCGTTTAATGTAGCAAAAGATTCTCGCTTGATGTTAATCGAAGTTCCTATGGATATTTAGAATTTTTTTCAAGTTTTAGTTGTTTTATATATAGAGCAGATTTCAGAAATGGAATTTGCTTTTTTTTGTTAAAAAATACCATTATCAACACAAGTATTTAGTATATTTACTGCTTATAAAACTTTAACTCAAAACGTATTAATCTATACTATATGAAACGTTTATTCATCATTGCCTCTTTCGCTTTAATGATTATCAGTTGTAAAAATGATAACATTGAAATTGATTCTACATCTGCGCAAACTTTTAGTGAAACGGTAGACAAAATTTCGAAGGCTTTGCCTGTTATGCAACAAGATAAATTTAAGGAAGCTTTACAGATTATTTTCGAGTATAACACAAGTCAATCAATGGATAATGAATCGCGTTGGGGAATTGTGCGTACGTTGTTAGATGGAAAAACGGTAGATGAGGTTTTTGATATTGCTGAAAAAGTCGCGTTACAAAATAAATTTACATGGAATAGAAATCAAGTTCCTTTGGTGAATGGAATTCCAAAATCAGGTGCAATTGAAACTGTAGAAACGCCTGCTGAACCGACTTCTAATGTACAACGTTTCGATTTTAGTTTAAAACAAGATGATACAGGAATCTCAATTTCTCCTTTTTTCTACAATGCACAAGGAGAGGAAATTCAGTTGGATAAAGCTGTAACGGCAACGATAGAAGTGTTTAATTCAGGTAGTATTGTGTACACATTTCGTTCTACAATTGATCCAAATTCTATGGATGATTTGTACAGAAAAAATACAATTAATATTAAATATTCGTCATTAGATGCTTCTAAAATTAAGAGTGATCGATTAGATATTTTGGTTCGAATTCCGAATTCTGAACGATATTTAACGAATCGTAAAGCGATAAAAGTTCCGTTGAATTTAGTTGGTGCTGCTGAGGTTGTAGATTCTCTTTTGGTTGAAAGTACGCCTGCACATGTAAGTAAAGAAGCTGGAATGGTAAAATCTCTTTCGAATCGTTTTATGACAAATTTATCAAAGAAAAATTATTCTGGTGCTTTTGCGTTGACAAGAAGTGGCGAATGGAATACTTTCCAAAAATTTTCTTCTGATGAATCAATTAAGAATTTAGAGCAAGCAACAATTAATGATGCAAAAGTGTTAGATGCAGATGAAAAAGTTGCATTGGTTGAAGTGAATGCAAATTTAAAAGACCAATCATCTAAGATATATCAAGTGACTTTAGAAAAGATCAATAATAAATGGTTTGTGGTTAATTTTAAATAATCGTAAACTTATTAAATATAAAAAAAAGCGTTCAAAATCTGAACGCTTTTCTTGTTTTATATTGAAATGAATTATTGTCCGTTTGCTTCTTTAGCAGCGTCCGCTTTCATTTTTGCATTTGCTGTAATCGCAATCTCTACACGACGGTTTTGAGCACGTCCTTCTGCAGTTGTATTATCAGCAATTGGCTCTTCTATACCTTTTCCAGTAGATGTTAGACGAGAAGATGCAATTCCTTTCGAAATTAAATAATCTTTTACAGATTGTGCACGTTTTTGAGATAATGGTAAGTTATAATTTTGAGAACCTACGTTATCAGTATGTCCAACGATTAATAAATCTGTATCAGGATATTCGTTGAAAACTTCTACTAATTTATCTAAATTAGATTTAGCAACAGCAGTTAAAGAAGCTTTGTTGTAATCAAAAGTAACTTTAGAGTTTTCATCTAAAATTAAGTTAATTCCTTCTTCAGTTCTTACAACTTCTGCACCTGGTAAAACTTGCTCAATTTTTTGCGCTTGTTTATCCATATTGTTACCAATAACACCACCAGCAGCTCCACCAACAGCAGCTCCGATTACAGCACCTAAAGCAGTGTTACCACCTTTACCGATATTATTACCTAAGATTCCTCCAATAACACCACCAGCAACAGCACCAATACCAGCACCTTTTTGTGTATTATTTGCATTTTGTACAGCTGTACAAGAAGACATCATAAATGAACCTCCTAATACAATCGCAGCTATTTTAGTATTTATTTTTTTCATAATTTCTAAGTTTTTTAAATTGTTGATTAACGTACGAAGTTATAAATCACTTGAGCAATTTTTCCGTTTGCATTGATATCTTGTACCAATTTCATTGAATTTGCATCAACATAATCTACACGCATTTTATATCCTGCTGTATTTTGTTTCGCTTTGATTCCTGTAACATCTTTGAAGATAAAGTAAGTTGTAGAACCATCTTGTTGTAAATCCCAAATAATATTTGCTGTTCCTGAAGGGCAATCTCCGCCAGCGTTATTAAATGTATATGTTCCTTTTTTGTTGTTTTGAACTAAGTTCCATGTAGAACCTTCATAACATTCTGGGTTTGCTGTGTCAAAAACTTTCGCAACTGCATCAGTAACTTTTACATTACCTTGTACCTCGTTGGTTGTTAAACCTTGGTAGTCTACATTTGTCAAAGTCCATGCACCTCTCACTTCTTTACCTGTTTGTATTTCTTGTTTTGCAACGGTTGTAGATGCACAAGAAGTTAAAAATGCTGAAGCGCATATCCCAAATAATAAAATACTTTTTTTCATAGCTATTTATTTTATCTATTATTAATCTTAAAAAACGGCTTCTATAAATTAGATTTAATAAAGTTTTAGAAAAAAAACGACTTCTAATACATCTGATTAGATAATCATTCTTTAAAAACGCTTATTTTAATTTTCAGCTTTAATAATATAGATTAAAGATGAATACTGTCCATTATTTTTAGCTAAATAATTTGACTTTAAAGCAACTTTTATTGCATTAAAGTAACCAAATTTATTTCCCTTGTATTTCTCTGAAAGTAAACTCACATAAAATGCGTCAAGTTTCATTGGACTAATCTTATCAATTTTCATACCAAAGTTACTAAGTAAATTACTCATACTTTTATCAGAGAAGTGCCAAAGATGTCTTGGTACATCATAAGCTGCCCAATATTTACCATAATATTTAGCATCATATGATTGATGATTGGGAACGGCAATTATTAATACTCCATTATCCGTTAAATGATTTTTTAATTCTCCAATAATCTCATTTAAATTAGGGATATGTTCCAAAACATGCCACAACGTGATGATATCAAATTTTTGATCATTATGTTCTAATTCTGTAGAAGTAACTTTTTCGTTTCCAATTTTAGATTGTGCAATTTTTCGTGCCGAATCATTTGGTTCCATTCCCAAAACATCATACCCATTTTTTTGTAGATGTTCTAAAAAATCTCCAACGCCGCAACCATAATCTAGAATCTTTTTACCATTTCCAACTTTATTAATCAATTCTAATTTATTATTTAGATTGATTGATTTTGCCATTTGATAAAAACGTTCGAAAATTGATTTCTTTCCATCGGTATGGGAAATGTAATTTTTACTTTCGTAATACTTTCCTAAATTTTCGATAGGCTGGGGGAGAGTGTACAAAACTTCGGTTTCTGAATCTTCGTAAATCTCGAACTTTTCTCCTGTTAAAAAATAATCTTTTAAATCTAATTTCTTAATACCAGAAAATCCTTCTTTTGAAGGATTTTCTTGAGATGTTTCACGTGGAACATTTTCCATATTATCTTCCCATGTAAATTAATAATACACTTATATCTGCTGGCGATACACCACTAATTCTTGATGCTTGTGCTACCGTTGCAGGTTTTATTTTTGTTAATTTTTGACGAGCTTCTATTGACATCGAACCAAAAACATGATAATCTATATCAGCTGGAATTTTTAGATTTTCCAAACGATGCAATTTATCTGCATTCTGTTGTTCTTTCTTAATATAGCCTTTGTATTTGATCTGAATTTCTGTTTGCTCTAATTCTTCTTGATCGTATTCATTCGTTTCAATAAACTCTTTCACACGATTCAATTTTGTGAAATCAGAAAGCTTTAATTCAGGACGAGAAATAACCGAAATCATTTTGTTTGGTTGTTTCAAAGGTGTTCCTTCGCGCTCTTCAATTACATCATTTATCTCTTGTGGCTTGATTGAATTCTCTTCGAAATAATTGACTAGTTTTTCAGCTTTGTCAAATTTTTCTTCCATTCTTCTCAAACGATCTTCTGAGGCTAAACCAAGTTCAAAACTTTTTCTTGTCAAACGTTCATCCGCATTATCTTGTCTCAATAGAATACGATATTCAGCACGAGACGTAAACATACGATAAGGTTCTTCTGTACCTTTTGTAATTAAATCGTCGATTAAAACTCCTATATATGCTTCGTTACGATTTAAGATAAATGGATCTTTTCCTTGAATTTTCAACACAGCATTAATACCCGCCATTAAACCTTGAGAAGCAGCTTCTTCATAACCTGTTGTTCCGTTAATTTGACCAGCGCAATATAAGTTATCAATTAGCTTCGTTTCTAAGGTATGTTTTAATTGTGTTGGTGGAAAATAATCGTATTCGATGGCATATCCAGGACGCAAAATTTTTGCATTTTCAAAACCAGGAACAGAACGTAAAGCTCTTGCTTGAATATCATCTGGCAAAGATGTTGAGAATCCATTTATGTAGAATTCCATCGTGTGCCAACCTTCCGGTTCAGCAAAAATCTGATGACGATCTTTGTCTGCAAAACGATTAATTTTATCTTCGATAGATGGACAATATCTTGGTCCTGTTGATTTAATTGTTCCGTTAAACATTGGAGAACGATCAAAACCTTCGCGCAATAAATCGTGAACTTCTTGATTCGTATAAGTAATCCAACAAGAACGTTGTTTTGTTAATTTTTGTGTATTTGTATATGAGAATTTTGAAGGATTTTCATCACCTGGTTGTTCAACCATTTTCGTATAATCGATAGAACGACCATCTACACGAGGAGGAGTTCCTGTTTTCATTCTTCCAGCTTCGAAACCTAAATCAACCAATTGTTCCGTAATTCCAAAAGCAGCAGATTCTCCCATGCGTCCACCTCCAAATTGTTTTTCTCCAATATGAATCAAACCATTCAAGAAAGTACCATTTGTAAGAACAACAGATTTTGAACGAATTTTCATTCCCATCGCTGTAATTACTCCACAAACTTTACCATTTTCAATGATTAAATTTTTAACCATATCTTGAAAGAAGTCAACATTCTCTGTTCTCTCTAAAGATAAACGCCATTCTTCTGCAAAACGCATACGATCTGATTGCGCACGAGGCGACCACATTGCTGGACCTTTTGATTGATTCAACATCTTGAATTGAATCGCAGTTTTGTCGGTAATAATACCAGAGTATCCACCTAAAGCGTCAATCTCGCGAACAATTTGTCCTTTCGCAATTCCACCCATAGCAGGATTACAAGACATTTGCCCGATTGTTTGTAAGTTCATTGTAACAAGAAGCGTTTTTGCTCCTAAATTTGCTGCTGCCGCTGTTGCTTCTGCACCTGCGTGACCACCACCAACTACAATTACATCATATTCTGATTGAAATATCATTTGATTTGTAAACTTATTTTTCTTGTTGAAATAATAAATGTTCCACGTGGAACATTATTGATTTAGATAGCTACTAAACGTTTCTAAATATTGATTTTCTTTAGCAGTCATCAATTCTTTGTCATCTGGTTCTTTGTCCATATAACCAGCAAAATGTAATATTCCGTGGATAACAACACGAGCCAATTCGTCCTCAAAAGAAACACCATTTTGCTCTGCATTATCTTTGATTCGTTCGACGCTAATAAAAATATCACCCATCAATTCGTCTTCAATAGAATTATCGAAACCGATAACATCTGTGTAATAATCGTGGTCTAAATATTGTCGATTAATTTGAAGTAAGTATTCATCATCACAGAAAATATAGTTTAAATCTTCTATTGTTTTCCCTTCATTCTTCATACTCTCTACGATCCAATCTATCCAAGTTTGAGCATCTTTTAGCTCAAAATCTGTTTCGTAAAATAATTCTATCATTGTTCTAAAACCAGTAACCTAAACTTAAATTAAATAATCCTTTTTTTGTGTAAGGCAAATAACTCCAAATGAAATTTAAAGGTCCTAATGGACTATCGTAGCCATAGGTAACGCCATACCCAAGATATTTGTAATCTGTTAAACTTAATTGCTCAAATCTATCTGTGATATTTGCAATATTCATAAATACACTTGTGTAATGATTTTTCAAAATTCGAGCTTGAATATGAGAGCCAAAAAGCAATTGATTGTCGCCAATCGCAGAGCCAAAAGGAAGCCCATAAAACTTGGTATAATTTAAAAAATCTTGTTCAACATAACCTCCGATATAAAACTTCTGAGGCATTGTTACATTATCGTTGAAAAAGGTTCCAAAGTTAGCAGTAAATCTGTAACTTAGGAAATTATTTAACGGAAAATTTGCCTCTAAACTCGATTCTAACAAATAGTTATTTTCAAATCCAGTTACATTAGAATCAAACAAATACTTAAAGCTTCCATCAAATTTTAAACCACTACGCGCAAAATTTGCATTATTTCGATTATCTGCTTTAATATATCCATACGCTTTCCAATAATAACCTTCGGATTTTGCAGGAAATTCGTCATTAGAAGAGATGAAATTATTCGTGAAAACTTTTGTGTATTGATGCTCCAATCCAACGCCAATCGCATATTTTTCTTTAATCGTTGATTGAATGTAGAGTTGATTGATGTATTCTCTAAAGTTATAATTTACTTTTTTGTAGATATTATCCTGACCAAAGAAGTTTCTTAAATCAATTTCTTTGTCAAAATAATGCGAAAAAGAGTTGAAACCAATACTTGGAAAATAACCATTATCAATGAAAAAATTGATGTTATATCGCGCATAATCTCCAACCACAACATCAGCAGATAGCACCGAGTTTTTGACGAATAAATTCTTTGAAGTGAAGTTTAAAAGTAATCCTGTTTTGAATAAATCATCGTAATGTAATCCAAAACGGATTGATTGTTTGGTCTTATTTTCTTGAACTTTTAACGTCAATAAATTCTCTTCATCGTTAATTTCTGAGATTTTATACGTGATATTATTGAAGTTTCCAGAAGCATATAGTTTCGAAATTCCAGCTTTTAAATCATCATATTTTATAATTTCAGGAGTACGAATTCTTAGCTTACCTTCGATATAATTTGTGTTGAAATTTTTCAATCCTTCAACTTCGATTTCTTTGACCAAAACATAATCATCAAGTTTGATTTCGTTTCGAGTTTTGTTCGAAGCATGCTGTTTTTTTGCAATTTCTTTGAGTTGATCATACACTTTTTCTGAAGCAATAAGTCCGCGATTATAAATAGAATCTACTTCATCAAAACTTGTAACTGCATATTCTTTTAGCTCTGGTTTAATCAATAAATCGACTAATTTCTTTTGTTCATCTGTTTTTTTAACGATACTCATCGTCATAATTTGACTCAAAATATCAATAGCAGAATTTAGATCATCACGTTTTTGTAAGCCATCACCCAGCTCAACACCGATAATAATATCAGCACCCATATCTTTCACTTCTTTCACGGGGAAATTGTTGACAACGCCACCATCAACATATATTTTACCATCAATTGTGACAGGATCTAACATCGTTGGATAAGCGCCAGAAGCCAAAATAACGCGAGGTAAGAATCCCGAACGAAAGACTTTTTCTTCTCCAGTTTCGAGATCAGTTCCAATACAAACAAAAGGCGTTGGAAGTTTATTGAAATCATCAATATCATGAACTGGACGCAATAAATAAGTCAATAAATCAAGCGGACCTTGACCTTTTGAAATGGCATTTGGAATCGTTAATTTGAACTTATCAAAAGGTAATTCTAAGATGTATTTTTCTTTGTATGCTTTCTCGAAAAAAGGAATCTCTGCACGATCTTTATTTTGCATAATCAATGAAGAAATGTCCAATTGATGCATGATTTTCTCGAGTTCGTCAGGTGTATATCCAGCGGCATATAATCCACCGATAATCGCACCCATACTTGTTCCTCCGATGTAATCAATTTTGATTCCAGCTTCTTCAATTTTCTTCAAAGCGCCAACATGTGCATAGCCTTTTGCGCCACCACCACTCAATACAACACCCACTTTTAGACGCGTTGAATCGTTCTTCGTTTCTTGTGCAAAAGAAATGGTTGAAATAATGAAAATGAAAGCAAAAAGACTGCGCATAAATTGATCTAAATTGAGGAATAAAGATAGCAATTTTGAATCTAAGTTGTAGAATTGTTTAACCTATTCTACATTATTTTCATAACAACTTAAATAATATGAAAATTTCGAAAAGTCTGCAGAAAAAGCTTTATTTAGTTTTAGAAAAGGCTTTAGTTTTTCTATTTGTGAAACAGAAAGTGGATATGAATCATAAATTTCTGTTGGATAATCATCCTCATTTAAGATAAAATCATTTAAATAAAAAAGAATCTGTTCAGATGTTATTTCTAATTCGAATTCATTGTTCAGAGAATCGTCAGAATTACTATACTCTTCAATTAATCTAATTATTTTATCCATTTATTTTTTTTTAAATTACAAAAAAAGAGCTACTTTTCTGTAACTCTTTCAATAAATTATTCTTTGTAATAAACGCGTTTTATACGTTGGGAAACCGAAGTTAAGACTTCATAAGGAATTGTTCCTAACCATTCGGTAACGTTAGCTAAAGTTGGCGAGTTTCCAAAAATAGTCACTTCGTCACCTTCTTTACATGGAATATCGGTAACATCAACCATCATCATATCCATACAAATGGTTCCGGTAATTGTAGCCAAATGTCCATTAATACCCACTTTTCCTTTTCCGTAACCAAGCGAACGACGAATTCCGTCTGCATAACCTACAGGTAAAGTTGCAATTTTGGTATGACGTTCCGCTGTAAAGCGACGACCATAGCTTACAGTTTCGCCTTTTTCAATCTCAGAAATCTGAGAGATTACCGTTTTGAAACGCACAACAGGTTTCAAATATTTCTCCATAAAATCGGTATATTCAGAGTAGCCATACATCCCGATTCCTAAGCGAACCATGTCATATTGATGCTCTCCATATGCTACAATTCCAGGAGAATTTAACGCATGTTTGATTGGTTTTATGTTTAACGCAGTTGTAATTGCCGCATAACTATTGTCAAAACGATTCAATTGGTATCTCGCATAATCTTCCTCCTCAGGCATATCAGCAGTTGCTAAATGCGTGAAAATAGAGCGAACATAGACATGCGAATTATCTTTTAGAATGGCAATTAGCTCTTCGAAATCATCTTCATGAAAACCAAGACGATTCATACCCGTTTCCATTTTTAGGTGAATTGGATAAGGCGAAGAAATCTGTTTTTCTTGTAGTTTCTGAATGAATAATTTCAAGACGCGCAAACTATAGATCTCTGGTTCCAATTGATAATCGATAACAGTAGAGTAACTACTTTGTTCCGGGTTCATGACGATAATTGGAACGGTAATTCCAGCCTCGCGCAATTCTTTTCCTTCGTCTGCAATCGCTACGCCCAAGAAATCGACACCGTTATTTTGTAAGGTATTTGCCACCTCAAAACTTCCTGTTCCATAACTATTCGCTTTTACCATGCACATCAATTTTGTGGTAGGTTTTAGCAATGAGCGGTACACATTTATATTTTCGATAAGGTGTTGCAAATTAATTTCGAGAACAGAATCGTTGGAACGTGTTTCTAATTCACTCGAAATTTTTTCTAATTTGAACGGACGAGCGCCTTTTAATAAAATAGCTTCGTTGTCGACGTTTTGATGACGGAACTGCTCTAAGAATTCTTCAGTCGAATTGAATGAACGAACATAGGATTCAAATAAATGTTTGAACTGAGAAATTTTTTCACCAATTAAAACTATCTCATCAAAATGATAAGGATTCACTAAATCGGCAGCTTGTTGATATAAATCTTCGTCAGATAAATTACTTTGTAAAATATCCGTCAAAACCAGCGATTTTTTATCGCGTGGTTGTTGATTTAACACATTTAGACCAATTTTTAATGAATTTAGATCAGAATTGAATGTATCATTAATTAAAATTGAATGATTAATCGCTTCTTTAATTTCCAAACGCATTTCGATTGGTAGAAGTTGACTAAATTCGTTTTTAAGTTGTTTATAATCAATATTTAAACTAATTAAAGTCGTTAAGCAAATTAAACTATTTTTAATCGAAGCATCATCGATAAAAGGAATCGAATAGGTGAATTCTTGTTGATTATGTAAAATAGAAATTTGCGTATTAGTCTGATTACTTTGTATTTGCTTGATCTGTACAGTGGCAGAATTGGAGTAACCGTAAGTATATTTATCTGTTTTTGCTAAATGAGCGTTTTCAAGAATAGCTTGATGAACTTTTTCGTTTTCGATATTGAAAACTAATTTATCAACATGAGAAAATAGTTTCAGTTTTTCCTGAATCAATTCATCTTGATTTTTAAAATTCTCTAAATGCGCTTCTCCGATTTTTGTCAACACACCTATTGTTGGTTGAATAATTTCTTCGAGATTTTGCATTTCATTTGGCATCGAAATTCCAGCTTCGAAAATACCCAAATCGTTTTTCTCTTCCATTTGCAAAACAGAAAGTGCTGCTCCAAATTGAGAATTGTAACTTTTTGGACTACGAACAATCGAGAATTTTTTCCATAACAATTGATTCAACCACTCTTTGACAATCGTTTTTCCATTGGAACCGGTAATTCCGATCACAGGAAAATGAAATTGTTTGCGATGAATTTTTGCCCAATTTTGCAAAGCAAGTAGCGGATTTTCAACCTCGATAAAATTTGCATGAGGCAAATTTGTCAACGCTTTTTCTACGACAAAATTTCGAATTCCTCTTTGATAAGCATCTTGCAAAAACAAATGTCCGTCTTTTTGGTTTCCGTGAAAAGCAAAGAAAATTCCGTGAATTGGATTGACAATCATGCGCGAATCAAAGAAAATTTGATTGATGATTTCGTCTCCATTTCCAATCAAAGTACCGTTGATGATACTTGCAATTTGATTTAGATTATAAGTTTTCAACTTTATGTTTGTTATGTTCTTCCCAGAAAGCAACTCGGCTTAATGGTTCATATTCTAGTACTTCGCCAAGTTCTACAAGACGATCACTGTCAATTTTTCGGTGCGAATAATTGGCTAAATTTCCTGTACGAACGCAGATTGCATGCACTTTTGTTACATACTCGGCAGTCGCCATTAAATTGGGCATTGGACCAAAAGGACGACCTTTGAAATCCATATCCAAACCAGCAACAATAACGCGTTTGCCTTCGTTTGCCAATTGATTGGCTACGTCTACAATTCCTTCATCAAAAAATTGTGCTTCATCAATCCCTACCACATCGCAATCATCAGCCAATAATAAAATTGCTGAAGAATACTCAACTGGCGTTGATGTAATAGAATTTTGATTGTGTGAAACGACTTCGCGGTCCGCATAACGCGTATCTATCGTAGGTTTGAAGATTTCGACACGTTGTTTGGCAAATTCGGCACGTTTTAGACGGCGTATAAGTTCTTCGGTTTTACCAGAAAACATTGAGCCACAGATGACTTCTATCCATCCACTTTTTTTGTTATGATTAAAGGTATTTTCGAGGAACATAGTTCAAATAATTTAGATTAAAATGTGAGAACAAATTTACGGAATAAATTAGTTGAATGAAGTAAAAAATTAAATGAAGATAGAGATATAAGAAAAGTTAAATAAATGCGTTCTAAACTTTAATGTTATAACAACAACACTTATTTATTTTATGGAAACTCAACAAGAAAATAATAATCAAGAAATTGATTTGGTTTTTTTAGCGAAGAAAATTAAAGGTTTTTTTCTATCAATAGGTTTTTTAATCCTACGATTAATCAACTTTATTATTCGAAACAAAATAATAGTAATTATCTTGTTCATTTTAGGTATATCTCTTGGGGTTTATTTTGATAAAAAATCAAAAAATAATTTTAAAACAGAAGTTGTTGTTGTTCCAAATTTTGATAGCGTCGATTTACTTTATTCAGAAGTAGAAAATTTTAAATCGAACTTAAATTCGAACAAATCTAAATATGACTTTTTGAATGATGTTGTAGATTTAAGAATAGAATCTATAGAAAATATAAATAGTATTCTTACAGATAAGGATAATTTGGAAATTTTTAAAGTATTAACATCAAATGGACAAGATTTATCTAAAATTTTGAAAAATGAAGAGTTTAAAAAGAATTATAAATATCATTTAATCACGTTGAAAACAAATTCATCGGTGAATTCTCAAAAAATCATTGATTTTTTATTAAATACTATTAATTCTAAACCATATTATAAACAAAGGTCTGCTTTCGCAATTAAAAATCAAACTAATGCTAAACAACAAGCAGAAAAGAGTATTGAACAAATTAATAAGATTCTAGAAAATTTAGGAAATGGAAGTGTTTCTGTTGTTGGTAAAGATTTGAATATTAATAGTTATGATCAATTATCTAATGTAATTGAGATGAAAGATTATTATATGAAAAAATTAGTTGATATTAATACTAAGTTAATTGAGTATAAATCTACTATTTATCCTGTTAATACATCTTTTAACAATAAAATACACCAAAAGATATATGAAAAAATGGTAGTTATTTTACCACTTTTTTTGATTGGTTTCTACTTGTTTTTGTCTTATATCAAATATTTGTATGCGAAGTACAATAATCTATACCAAAAGACAAAAATTACAAATGCTTGAAAAGAGCAAAAATATTATCAAAAACAAGGAAATTAAACAAGGTTTAATCACACTTTTTTTAAGAGGAATTGGTGTATTGACGTTATTTGGTTTTACTATTTTTTTTAATCGAAATTTTGATTCTTCTGTGGTGGGCGATTACGAGTTTACTCGTATGTTTTTACTCGTATCAGGAAGTATTTGTTTGTTCGGCACAGATATCTCTATTTTATATTTCGCAGGAAGATTGAAAAGCGAAGAAAGATTTTATGAACTAAAAAAATTGTATTATAAAATATCAATTCTAAGTTTTCTTTTTTGTTTAATAATAGGACTTATTTTTTTTATTTTTTTTGATTCAACTTTTATTAATTCTTTTTTTGGTTCGGAAAACTCATATAAAATAACATCTTATAGTATATTGTTTTTATTTTTTAATGTTTGGACTCTTTTTAATACGGAGGTTTTGAGAGCTCTTGACCAAATTGTTTGGTCTGAATTATTTCGAAATACATTCAAGTTCTTTCCTGTTATCTTTGGCGCAATCATTTTATATGGAAGTGAAAAAGAGGAAAGTATTGTCTTTTATTATATTTTAGGTTTTGTAATTCTAGGTCTTATTACTTCAGTTTTTGTATTAGTCCTTTTGAGTAAAATTCCGAAATCAAAACATAATTATTCATCAATAACTTATCGCGAAATAATAGATTATTCTTTGCCAATGGGAATAAGTAGCTTTGCAGTTTATTTATTTTCTACAATTGATATTATTATTTTGAGAAACTATTTTTCGAGTTCAGATGTGGCTTTATACGCTTTGGGAATAAAAATAATGGCAATTTTGAGTATGGTAATTTTAAGCATCAATGTTAATCTTTCGCCACAGATAGCTGAACTTTATTTGAAGAATGAGTTAGACGAGTTAAAGAAGGTTTTAAGACATTCGAGTCGATTTATTTTTCTGTTAAGTGTAACAATAGGCTTAATAATTATTTTATTTTCTGATTACATTTTACCAATATTTGGAGCAGAATATATTGCAGCGAAAACAGCTTTATTAATTCTTGTTATTGGACAAATTTTAATTTCAAGTTTAGGAAGTTCGGCTGCTTACTTGAATATGACAGGAAGACCAAAAGTTTTTCGTAGTTTTCTATTGATTGCTTTGCTAATTAATCTTTCCTTGAATTTAATTTTGATTCCTAAATTTGGAATAATAGGAGCGTCTATAACGTATGTTTTAACAATTCTTTTTTGGAACTTATGTGCTGTTATATATATTTACCAAAAGGATAAAATAAAAATTTATATCAATTGAAATGAGAGTTACTCTACAAAAAAATAAGTTAACATTTATACTTCTTTTTTTATTGTCAATTCTTATCGCATTGATAGGAGAGAAAGTATTGCCACAGAAGTTCTTTATAGATGCTAATACAATTGTTTTTGATTATTATAATGAAGCAGGTTTCAAAGGAAGTTATCCGCTTACAATGTCTTTTTATAAATATACTCAGTTAGGTAAATTACCTTTTAATGTAGTAGGTGTTTTTCAGTTGTTTTTTTATTATATTATTTTATTCAAAATAGGTGTACCAAAGGATTTTCATATCCTTACTATAAAAAATATAATTGTTTACTTAGCTTTTTTGATGATAGGAATTTTTATCTCAATGCCTTCAAAAGAGTTTATTACATTTCTATTTATTTCACAAATTGTTTTCTTATTTCAATCTAAAAAAATAGGGTTTGATTTATCACTTTTATATTCTTTTTTAATATTAATAATATTTGGAATATTCTTCAGGTCTTATTTTGCATTAATACCTGTTATATCTATTTTATTATACTTTATTTCGAAAATAAAGTACACAAACAGGACATTCGGAATAATAATAATAAGTGTATTAGTAATAATTCTATTTTCAGCGTTACATTATTTAGCAAAGGGAGAATTTTTTTCTGATTTAGCAAGAAATTCTGTAAATGAAGTTAGACAAGGCTCTGAAGATGCAAACTCTATGATAATTCCTCCATTAGAACCTACAGGATTATTAGCAGAGTTAGTGAATACTTTTTATAGTTTTTTATCAGTTAATTTCCCAATTGTAGAATATAAGCATTTATTATCACCTCGAATTTTTCTATTTATTATTTGGCAGATTTTATTTACAATAATTTTTATAGTTCGTTTTTCGTGGGCCATAAAAGATCCGATAAAGAATAATAGAATATTATGGATATTTTATTTTCTGTTTTCTTATCTAGCAATCCAAAGTGTTTTTGAGCCAGATTTAGGTTCAGCAGTTAGACACAAAATTGGAATTTTACCATTGTTTTATTACGTTTTCTACTATGATAGTTTCTCTAAAAAAGTATAATCAAATTAATCAGTTATTGATCATACTAATTGCATGTACAATTGTTTTTAGGAGTATTTGTACACCTATTATTATACTTTTTTTAGTGTTTAATTTACTTCATTATAAGTTTATCATTATTGAAAAAAAACATTTTAAAGATATTCTAATCATAAGTTCTCCGTTATTAATTAGTTTACTGTTTTTTTTCAATAATGATACAATTTCAGGAGGATTCAAATCTGTAGAAAAATTATTGACATTAATTATTTTTCCAATTTTTGTTTTAACGAATAAAAACTTGAATATCAATTTTATTCTAAATCAATATAGGATCTGGTTTCTCGTTATATTATTAGGGTTTTTAGTAAGATTTGTTTTAATTTTTCCTGAGAAAATAACGAAATATATTAATGGAATTGATTTGATAGAAATTGGTTATCAATTTGCAATTTCATTAGGCTCGCATGCACCATTACTTAATTTACAGGTTGGATTTTTGAGTGTAGTTCATTTTTATTTTTTGATTCAATCAATTGTAAATAAACAATTTTATAGAATGTTTTTTAACATCATTCTATTTTTCCTTTCCTTTTGTTTAGTCCTAATTGTCAATACTCGTGTCACGTTATTAGCTGTTATTATTTGCGTTGTTATTATTTTGGTAAGAGAACTTATTTCTATATTTTCATTAAAGAAAACAATGATTGGTTTATTCGCAGGGTTAATGATAACTACCACAATAATAGGAGGTTTTGTTAAACTTAATCCTTATATGTACGAGAAATACTCTTCGGTTACTTTTATACATATGGATAAAGTTGGAAAGCTAGATGAAATTAAAAATCCAGAAATTGTAGTGTTTAATGCTTTGGTGACAAGAGTCTCTATTTGGAAAGCATCTGTAGAAGTCGCAAAAGAAAATTTACCTTTTGGAACAGGAGCAGAGATGGGTAAAAAAGAACTTTTTGATTATTATAAAAAGACAAATCAACATTTCTTAGCTAAGTACGAATTTCCAGTTCATAATCAATTCTTAGATTTCTCAATAAAATTTGGAGTTATAGGCTTTATAGTTTGTTGTATTTATATATTTTTTCCGTTTTATAAAAGCATAGATTTACTTAATTTCAAATCACTATTTATTTGTTTTGGAACGTTGTTCTTTATTTCGAATTTAACGGATGATTTTTTAATTCGATTTGATGGAATTGTTTTTAGCGGATTATTTTATTCATTGTTTAGTAGTATTTCAACCTTTAAAAAATAATAAATGAAAAAAGCTATAATTATTGATTGGCTTGATAAATACGGAGGTGCAGAAAGAGTAATCGCAAAGCTTAATCAAATTTTTCTTTTTGACGAAGTGTATACTTTGACTAATATTATGAAAAAGGAGGAGTTTTTGGAAATTTTTCCTCAAAAAAACATACAGGTTCACGATACTTTTCTTAGAATTTTAAAAAATAAATTTAGATTTCTTTACTTCATTTTCTTTTGGGTAATAAACCGAATGAAAGTTTCTCCAGAAGTTGATTATTTTATTTCTTCTTCTCATTCTATAGCGAAAGGCGTTACAAAATCTCGAAAAGACCAAATTCATATAAGTTATTTTCAGGCGAGAAATTCAAATTATATCTGGGACGAAATAGACCTATACTTTGGTAAAAGTAAATATCTATTCTTTCCATTATTATTAATTCTTAGAAAAATTGATATTAAACAAGCTCAGAAACCTGATTATATAATTTCTAACTCTAAGTTTGTTCAACAATGGGTAAAAAAAACATATAATAGAGAGTCTATTGTAATTTATCCACCCGTTAATTTCGAAAATTTTGAACTTGTAAAACATAAGTCAGATTATTACGTTATTGTAGGTAGAATGGCTTCAATAAAAAGATTTGATGTTGTTATAAAAGCATTTAATCAAAACAAAAAGAAGTTAATAGTTATTGGAGATGGAGAAAAGTTAGATGACCTAGTAAAGCTATCGACCTCAGATAATATCCATTTTTTTGGTTTTTTAGAGTCGAAGTTAGTAGGCGAATATATCTGTAAGGCAAAAGCTTTTATACAAGTTGGTATAGAGGGGTTTGGAATAGCTCCATTAGAAGCGCAAGCTTGTGGTACACCAGTTATTGCTTTTGCGAAAGGAGGTGTTGTGGAAACTGTAATAGATAAACAAACAGGTGTTTTTTTTGATGAACAAACTGAAGAAAGTTTAAATTTTGCAATAAATGAGTTCGAAGAACTTCAATTTGATCAGACTTTAATAAGGAATCATGCATTAAGTTTTTCTCATGAAGTTTTCGAGAAAAAAATGAGAGATTTCGTAGAATCAAAAATAAAAAAAGTATAACGTAAATTTTATAATGGGTAATCTTAATAAATTTAATTTTTCAATAAAAATAGGATTCTATATTTTAGATGCATTGATTATTATTTTTGGTTTACTTTTTTTTATTTGTAATCAATACCAATATTTTTATCATACTAAGTTAGCTAGACTTCCTTATTTTTCTGAATTACTCGATGCTCATTACAAAGCAATTTTACTATTATTAATCGCTTGGTTTGTTATTGCAGATTATGTAAAACTCTATTCTATAAAAAGAGTCAATTTTCTTAGAGAAATTCTTCGAAAAATAGTGTTGCAAACATTTTTCTTTTCTTTGATTATTTTTACAATTTCTGGAATAAAAAAAGAGGAGCTATTAGCGAATCAATTAATTGTTTATTTTGTTACCATTTTATTTGTTTATCTAATCTTTACACGATTACTAGTGTTTTTTATGAGTAGATACAATTTTCAAAGAGGGAATGATGTGAAGAATGTTATTGTTTTGGGAGAGAATAGTAATACTCCACGTTTTAAATCGATTATAGAGAATAGAAAACATTATGGCTATAGAATTATCAAAACAAATAATATTATTGATAATGATTCATTAGAAACAGTTTTATTATCAAATAAAGTTAAAGAAATATTTATATCTCAATTAGGATTACCTATATCATTACAAGAACAAAGTATTGTTAACTTTTGCGAAGATCATCATATAAAAGTAAGCTATATACCTTATTCGTTGAACACGGAATTAATAAGTTTAGATGTTGTATACATTGATACTTTACCAATTTTTAGATTTAAAAAATTTCCTCTAGAAAAAGCGGAAAATAAATTGATCAAATCCTTATTTGATGTTATCATTTCTTGTTTTGTTTTAATTTTTATAATGAGTTGGTTGTTTCCGATAATTGCAATTTTAATTAGGTTAGATTCGAAAGGTCCTATTTTTTTTAAACAAAAGAGAAGAGGAATCAATGGAGTAGAGTTTGACTGCTATAAATTTAGAACAATGCGTAATGATGGAACAAATTCCATTAAAGCTACAGTAGTTAACGATAATAGAATTACAAAAATTGGAAAGTTTCTTCGTAAAGCAAGTTTAGACGAATTGCCACAATTTTTTAATGTACTGAACGGAGACATGTCTCTTGTAGGTCCACGACCGCATATGATATCACAAGATATACATTACAGTGAAATTATAAGAAAATATAATCTTAGAAATTATGTGAAACCAGGTATTACAGGTTTAGCACAAGTAAAAGGTTATCGTGGAGCTATAGACTGTGATAAAGATATGAAAGACCGTATACGAACGGATATTTTTTACGTACGTAATTGGTCACTTCTTTTAGATTTACAGATTATTTATCAAACAGTTGTTTTGATTTTCAAAGGAGATGAAAATGCAATATAATTCACAAAAAAAACCTCTTATAAACTTTATAAGAGGTTTCTCGAATTAATTCGAAAATATATTTTATACAATATAAGATAAATTATCTTTCGTATCTTTTTTCATTTTCGGTTCCAAAGCTAGCGATTTTATATAACCACCATCCCATCAATGCGCATCCGATGAATGTAAATAACCATCCAAAGATAACGCCAATTGGAGATAATAAGTTTTCAAAAGTCCATTTGAAAATATCACCAATCGCAAAAAATAAATCAGTTATAACTCCCATATTCTAGTTTATTGCTTAATTTGCATCAAAGTTAATAAAATGTTGGTTAATCTACTTGACAAAAGGAATTTTTTTATACAGATTTTTATCATTGTGCTGTTTACGTTACTTGGAGTTACTAATTTTAACAGTATTGATCTGAGTAATTTAGAAAAATTAGGCATAGTCCTGACGATTTTGACGATTGCTTTTGTGGGGTATATCGACAATACGAATGATTTAATTTCGACTTCATCCTATCCAACTTTTGTCTATATTTTATGGATCATGCCTTTTATTGCAGGTTTATCCGATTATCGAATTGCAGGAAGTTTGTTGCTTGTGACTTATGTAACAGTGCAATTACTCTATTTTGAGTCCGAAAAAAACGATACGTACAATGCATTTGATATAGGCGTTTTTATGAGTTTTGCAATTTTATTAAGTCCACCACTTATTTTCTTAGGAATTGTAGTTTTTACTTATTTCTTGACTTTAAGAGTGGTAGAACCAAAAATTCCTATCCTTGGTTTTCTAGGATTTATTCTTCCTATATTAATCGTTGCTCAAGTTAGTTTTCTGCTCGATTATTACTTTATGTTCGATTTTTATAAAGAACAATTAATGTTTACAATGGTACATTTCGAATGGAAACAATTGTTTTTAGTTCCAATTGCAATTATTCTAATTTATTCAATTATCAATCATTTCAAGAATGTGAATAAATTGACAGCACAAAAGAAACGTATCTTTTTGTTGATGCATTTTATGTTTGGAACAATGTTGATTACGTATATTCTTTACGGAGGAAATAATGACGCTTATCTTGCCTTCTTAGGTTTTAGCATTATGTTAATGTTAACAAGATATTTTAGCGAAAGCAAACCCAAAATAGAATGGCTAAAAGAGGCATTTCTTTGGGTTTTTATGATTTGCTTGCTAATCTATAATTTTTATGATAGAATCCCGAGATTCTTCTCCTTGATTACGGAGGTAAGTTTTTAATTCGAATTCTTTTCCATCAAAAATACCATAAGTAAAGTAGTTAATCCAATCACCAAGATTGATATGACGCGCTTTGCCTATCGCAATTTCCATTGGTAAATGTCGATGTCCGTAAATTAGATAATCGTAGTATTTTCGATGCAATTGTTTACGGCTATACATGATTAACCATTCATTATCAACGCCCAAAAAATTAACATCTTCATCACCCGAAATCATTTTATTTTTTCGCGAAGCTGTAATTCCCAACCACATTGCCAAATCGGGATGAAGTAGATAAAAAAGAAATTGACAAACTTTGTTTGTAAAAACCTTTTTCATGCGTTTGTAGCCTTTATCGCCAGGACCTTTTCCATCGCCATGAACAATAAAAAATTCTTTCCCATTGATGATAAAATCCTGCTTATCTCGGAAAACAATCGCATTGATTTGTTCTTCCAAATAATCTTTCATCCATAAATCATGGTTTCCAACAAAGAAATAAATTGGAATTCCACGATCAGAAATTTCGGCTAATTTTCCTAAAACACGCACAAATCCTTTCGGAACAACGTGTTTATATTCGAACCAAAAATCGAATAAATCGCCAATCAAAAATAAAACACCACAATCGTCTTTTATTTCGTCAAGCCATTTTACAAACAATTTTTCGCGCACCAAACTATCTTTTTCATTCGGAGCACCAAAATGATGATCCGAAGAAAAATAGGCTTTTTTACCAGCTTCTAACTGAATGTTTATTGGTTGTCCTCCGCTAACCATTCTGCATAAGAATTTTCAGTTTCGTGTAATTTCAAAGCAACCAAATCAATATTCGTTGGTAAAAGAGGTTTGATTTTATCCACAATCCATAAAATCATATTTTCAGCAGACGGTTGATAATCTGTAAAAACAACATTATGTCCTTCTGCTAATAATTTTTCTCCTAATGTTTTGTGAGGCGAATTTTCGTTCAATAAAATGGCGTGATCAAAAAGATTAACAATTTCTTTGTTCACAATTTTTTTCAAATCTCCAAAATCCATCACCATTCCAAGTTTCACATCGTTGGTGTCCTCAGAAGGTGTTCCTTTCACAGTTACAAATAATTTGTACGAATGTCCATGTATATTTTTACACTTTCCGTCATAACCATGCAAAGCATGTGCAGTTTCGAACGTAAAAGCTTTTGTAAGTCGAATGATTTTCATTAAATTTAGTACTAAACTTTAATTTGCAAAGGTAATGGAAATCAAAACAATCGTAAATTCTTTGGTTGATTTATTTTTTCCGATGCGTTGTTTGGATTGTCAAGACGTCATTCAACCTTCGCAATTTCTGTGTGTTTCGTGCTCAACAAAACTTGTTTTCACGCATTTTAATTTTGATCAAAATAATCGAGCTTATGATAAATTGAGAAATTTTTGCGAGGTCGAAAACGCTTTTTCTTTGTTAGAATTTAAACATCATAATACAACGCAAGCCATTTTACACGAAATGAAATATAGGAATCGTCCAGAAATTGGAATTGATTTAGCGCAATTGATTAAGTTTGATTTGAGTGATTATGACGGAATTATTCCGATTCCATTGCATTCAAAACGATTGAAAACAAGAGGCTACAATCAAGTAGAAAATTTTGCACTAACGTTGGCTGAAATCAACCAGATAAATTATTTTTCGGATGGATTAATCCGAACTAAATACAATTCATCTCAAGTAAATGAAGACAAAAAACACCGATTGGAAAATTTGAAAGATGCGTTTGAAATCAATCCAAATCTTAAACCTGGACATTATATTTTGATTGATGATGTCTTAACAACTGGTGCAACAATTGCATCGGCAATAAAAAAGTTTAATCTTTCTGAAAATTTTAAGATAAGTGTAATTACCATTGCTTGTGCTTAATAACAAGCTTTTTCTTAACTTGCGCCCATGAATAAGACGACACGTTTTTCGCTTTTGATGTTAACCATTTTGACGGTTATTTCTTGTGCAAGACAAGGTTCACCAACAGGAGGACCTAAAGATGAAACTCCGCCAGTTTTCCTAAAAGCTGATCCAGATACATTGGCTACGAATGTAGATGTCAATTTGCAAGAGGCTACAATCAACTTTGATGAGTATATTCTTCTGAAAGAATACAGTAAAAATGTGGTTGTTTCGCCATCGTTTCAGATTCCTCCAATTGTGACGCCGCAAGCTTTAGCGAAGAAGAATATTTCGATTAAATTTCAAGAACCATTGTTACCAAATACAACATATAGTTTCAATTTTGGTGATGCGATTCAAGATTTTAACGAAAATAATAAGTTATCAAACTTTCAATATGTTTTTTCGACAGGTAGTTTTATCGATTCGTTGAAGGTAACAGGTCGTGTAAATTCGTCTTATGATTTCAAATTACCAGAAAAGATATTGGTCGGGCTATATAAAGTAGATAGTACATACAAAGACAGTATCATTCTGCAAAAGAAACCATATTACATTGCGAGAGCCAATGATAAAGGAGAATATCAATTAAATTATTTGGCTTCGGGTAAGTATAAATTAATTGCTTTTGAGGATAAGGTAGAAAATGTGATGTACGATTATGGAAAAGAGCGTTTGGCTTTTCATAACGAACCAATTGAGCTGAATGCGAATCAACAAATCAACTTGAATTTATTCAATCAAAAACCAGCTTATCGTAAACCTGAAGCGAGTTTTAAACAAGAAGGTTTAATTGTTTTTAAAACGACAGGAGCAACGGATGATGTTACGATAACGCCGGTTGGGAAAGAATTCAAAACGGCTTATATTCAGAAGTTTCCAAGACAAGATTCGATTAATTTTTGGTTCAATCCAAAAGTGGATACAATTGTAGGAAGAAGTGCAAAATTGAATTTCAAGGTTCAACATAAAGATCAAATTGATGAAGTAAGTGCATTATATTCAAAATCGAATACAGAACGAAAATTAGAATTTAAAGCATTGAATGATCAAAAATTAGCACCAAATAAACCGTTTAAAATTCAGGCAAATGCACCAATAAAATCATTGGATTTATCTAAAATTTATGTGTTTAAGGATACGGTTTCCATTCCATTCAAAGTTTCGATCGATACAGTGAATGCTCAGAATTTGAATTTTGCTTTTGAGAAAAATTTAGATGAAAAATTTGAAGTTAATATCTATCCAAATGCGTTGACAGACGTGTTAGGAGAGAAGAATGATACACTTGCTTATCCTATAAAAATGGGAACGCGTGGAGATTTTGGACATTTGAAATTAACGCTTCAAAATACACCATCAAAACCATTTATTTTACAGTTTTTAAAGACTGATAAAGATTTTACAGTAATTGAAGAAATTTATAATCCAGCAAATAAAAACTATTTTGAGTTCAATTTTATTGAGCCAGGAGAATATTTGTTCCGTTTATTGGTTGATGAAAACGAAAATGGAAAATGGGATACTGGCGATTATTTATCAGGTAAACAGCCCGAACCAATTTATTTGTATCCAGAGCCAATTAAAATTAGAGCGATGTGGGATGCGACCGAAACTTGGGTTTTAGGAGAGGCAAATCAACCAGTTTCTTTACCAAATGATGACAAAGATTCGGACAAAAATAGAATACGTCGAGGAGAATTGAAAGAAGGCGAGGAGCGTCAAAATCCACGAACAGCAAATAAGAAATCAGAGGAATAGTTCTCTGATTTTTTTAATTTAGTCAATTCGCAAATTTCTCGTAATACTTGCGTATGGTTGTATGTCATAAACTGGACAACCTATTCTGTCCAAAATAATACTTCCTACAATTAAATAAACTTGATATTGAGTTTTAGGTGTATTGTTATCAAAAAGATGTTTACAATTTGTAATTAAAATTGCATTGATAAACTCTTCAACAGTAAGTTCTTCCCATTTAATAAAATGATAATCTAAGAAAATATATTTTAAAATATTAGAATAATTTTTAATTTTTAGATTTAAAAAATTGCTTAAATCTTGAAAGTTATTTATTTGTAAGTAATTTGATATTTTATCTGCTAGTTGAATATGATTTCCAAAATAATCCTGAAATAAAGCATAAAGTGAATTAAATTCTTCTTTGTTTTCGGAAGTAATATCAATCATTTGACAAATTAGGTTTGAAATTTCCTCAACTCGACTTATTTGCTGAATATCTTCATCTTTAAAACGAATATTGAAATGATTTTCAAATTCCATGATTAATTCAACAGTATCTAATCCCATATTTTCTAACTTTCTGGTGCCAAATATATAAAAGGTGAAAGAGGAATGTTTCTCAAAATAGAATAAACCAAAAGGAAGATTAAGAAATTTCTAGCAAAACTTTCGGGAAGATGTAATTTGCCTGACATTGGTTTGCCTAAAAAAATATTTTCAATAATAGCATAATACAATTGTACACAAATGTAAAGTGCAAAAGGCAAAATAAGATTGTATCGTAACGATTGTAAAAAATGTCCGTGAACAAGTAAGGAAAAAGCACGTTGACCGCCACAGCCAGGACACCATAAACCTGTTATTTCATGAAACATACATTTGATAGAAAACGGACTTTGGTTGCTGTAATAACTATAAAAATAGACAATTACCAAAATGGGTAAAAGTGTTGATAGTCCATAAACCAAAATCCGTTTTATCATATGATTAATTTCCGTTAGAGCTTTCTAAAATACTTTTATATTGCTCCATATAAGCATCCATACCTCCTGTAATTAATATCACAACATTTATAATAACACCAATTACACCTAAGCCAATTGCAACGTAAGCTAATATTTTAGAATTTTTAGCTGCTTGTTCAGCTCCTGTAGAATCACCAATATTGTGTTTTGTATTCACTTGATTTGCAAAAACAATCGCGATAATACCCACAATAGTACCGATACAACAAGGAGAACAAAGACCTAAAATAGTTCCGATGATTGCTAAAACAAGGTTGTTTTCTGGTTTTGGTTTAATTTCTTCAAAAGAAGATTGTTGTGGTTGATTAAAATCTTGATTAGATTGGCTAGAATAATCCATAATAATGTTTTTTTAGTTTCGAATAAAAATAGAAAAAATGTTTAAATAAATTTAATAAAATATTTAATATTCTATTGAAATAACATTCGATATAAATCTTCTACTTTTGATATTCTGACGATTCTAATTCCAAAATCTGTATCTTTTATTTTATTGTATTTTGAAACAAAAATTGCATCAAAACCTAGTTTTTCAGCTTCTGTAATGCGTTGTTCAACACGATTCACTGCTCTTATTTCTCCACTTAAACCAACTTCTCCTGCAAAACAACAATTGTCTGGAACAGCAGAATCTTCGCTTGATGAAAGAATTGCTGCAATAACAGCTAAATCAATCGCAGGATCATCTACTCGAATTCCGCCTGTAATATTTAAGAAAACATCTTTCATATTCAATCGGAAACCAGCGCGTTTTTCTAAAACAGCCAGCAACATATTCAATCGCTTGGCATCAAAACCAGTCGCAGTACGTTGTGGAGTTCCATAAACAGCAGTAGAAACTAAAGCTTGAATTTCAATCAACATCGGGCGAACACCTTCCAAAGTTGCTGCAATTGCATTTCCGCTTAGTAATTCATCTTTTTTGGTAATTAATACTTCTGACGGATTTGTGACTTCACGCAAACCCGCTCCTTGCATTTCATAAATTCCGATTTCTGCAGTCGAGCCAAAACGGTTTTTGTTTGCACGTAAAATTCGGTAAATATGGTTGCGATCGCCTTCAAATTGCAACACAACATCTACCATATGTTCCAAAATTTTTGGTCCAGCAATTACACCTTCTTTCGTAATATGACCAATTAAAATAATCGGTGTGTTGGTTTCTTTTGCGTATTGAATCAGCTCAAAAGTTGTTTCTCGAATTTGCGAAATACTTCCTGGAGATGATTCTACATAAGTGGTTTGAAGCGTTTGTACAGAATCGACAACAATCAGTTGAGGTTGAATTTCTTTGGCATGCGCAAATATTTTTTGCGTATTAGTTTCGGGTAAAATAAAACATTGATCCGATTCAATTCCGATTCGTTCGGCACGAAGTTTTACTTGCGAAACAGATTCTTCTCCAGATACATATAAGATTTTAATCGTATCTAACTTTAAGGCAACTTGCAACATCAATGTCGATTTTCCAACACCAGGTTCTCCACCAACCAAAATCACTGATCCAGGAACAATTCCGCCTCCTAAAACCCTATCTAATTCTTGGTTTTTCGTTGAAATTCTTATTTCTCCTAATGGATTTATTTCGCGAATATTCAGGGCAAACGTTTTCTCTTTTTTGTCCGATTTATCTTTCCACGATTTTTTTTCGTCGCCTTTGTCTACAATTTCTTCAACAATGGTATTCCATTCGCCACAACTTTTGCATTGTCCCATCCATTGCGCGGTTTGCGTGCCACAGTTTTGGCAGAAATATGTAGTTTTTGTTTTAGCCATAGCTTCAAATTTAGACAAAAATAATGTTTTATCGCGACAAGATATGGAGTTATAAGTGTGAAAAATTTTAATACAATAATCAAAAAACGTTAACAATAATTTACTTTTTTAACAAATTATCAACTTTAGATAAAGTTGAGTTAAATATTGATTTTCAATTATTTTCTCGATTATTTTTAATCATATTTTAAAATGCCAATGAAAAGAACTTTATTTCTTAGCTTTTTTTATATTTTTTGTATTTCTGTCAATGCACAATCGACTTTAATTTCGGGGAAAATTATGGTAGATAATGCGGATGAAATCGTTAATCTTGATGATTTTGTAATCGAAAATTTAACGTCAAATGCACGAACAAAATCAAATGAAAAAGGTCTTTTTTCGATTCGAGTTCAGCCAAACGATGTTTTACTTTTTAAACAAATTGGAATTGAAGAACGTCAGCTTAAGATTTCTGAATCAATGATTAGAAAAGGTTTTATAGACGTTCATCTAAATGTTGAAGTGATAGAATTATCCGAAACGAAAATAAAACCGCTTAAAAAGAATTGGAAAGAAAATATTAGCAAAGAAGAAACGCAAAGCGAAAAAATCAATAAAAGTTTAGGTATTAATGAAGAATTTAAAAATGATATGGTGAAAGCCTATTTTGCTTCGGAATATCTTCGAAAATTAAGAGTTCCCATTCGTTATGAAAATGTGATGGGTTTGATAGAGCAATATTCGGACAAAGAAGTGCAGACGTATAAACATTTTCTGAAAAAGAAAAACCTTGATAAATACGATAAAATCATTCAGCTCAAAGATTATTTCACCGAATATTATTTTGCACATGATTTGAAAATTCCGAAAGGAAATATTCTTGATTTTATTCATTATTGCTTTGTTGAGTTTAAGTTAGAACCACTTTTTAAAGCAAATAATTATGATAAAATCACTTTAATTTTCGAAGAACAAGCACCAAATTATCTTTCTACTATCAACCAAAAAACAATCGAACATGAGTAAAATTTTATTCTTTTTATTCATCATTTCATCAACTTATCTTCAAGCACAAAGCACTTTAATCACAGGAAAAATTATTGTGGATGATGCAGAAGAGGTTATTGATTTGGAAGGAACTTCGATTGAAAATTTAACGACAAAAGCCAAAACAAAAACGAATAATGTTGGCTTATTTTCGATCAATGTGAACTTGAATGATGAATTGATAATCAAACATACGGGAATTGAAGAAAGAAGATTGAAAGTTTCGGAAACTATGATTACAAAAGGTTTTGTGACGATTCATGTAAATATTGAAGTGATTGAATTGAAAGAAGCGAATATCTCGAAATTAGATAAAAATTCGCTCAAAAATTTGGGAAAAGAAAAATCATTTCAAGAAAAATTGAATGATGAAGCGGGTTTTACTTCTCTAGAATTTAAAGCGGAACTTAATCTTAAACATGATGAGGAAAGAGTGAATAGAACAATAAAACAAGTTGGTGGAGTTAATTTACTTGGGTTGTTAAATGTGTTTAAAAGTCCGAAAAAGCGAATGAAAAATCCAGTTCCGATAAAAGTTGTGAAAGAAGATCAATTGTCGGCGTTGCATAAATTTTTTACGACATATTATTTTGTGAATGATTTGAAAATTCCAGAAGGAAAAATAAACGAGTTTTTAGATTATTGTTATTCAAATTTTGATTTTCCGAAATTGTTGCGAGATAATAATTTTGATGAAATTCTTTTTATAATTGAAGAACAAGCGCCGATTTATTTAGCAAAAATGAAGAAAAATGAGTAGAATAAATTACATTATATTATTGAATTTGTTGAGCGTTTTTACATTTGCGCAAACAACCTTGATTACTGGAAAAGTAGTGATTGATGATGGTGTTGCTGGGCAAGATGCGGTAGACAATATTTTGGTGACAAACGAATCGACGAATGCGAAAACGTTTACAAATGCGAGCGGAATGTTTTCAATTAAAGCTTCTGTGGGAGATGAATTGGTGATTACACATGATTTTTATATCGAACGAAAAATCAAAATTACATCGGATATTTTAGCAAAAGGAATGCTGACGATTCATTTGAATATTGAAACGATTGAACTTGCTGAAGCGCGAATTAATACGTTGGACAGAAATTTTAAGAATAACATCAAGTTAGAACACGGAAAAGTAGATGAATTGTATGATAATTTGAACTTGGGTTTTGATCCTAATTTGCGTTTCAGAAAAATTGATCCTTATGCTTCTTCGATGTTGAATAATAATGGATTATTGGATCCTTCTAATTGGATAGCTATGATTTCAGGACAAAAGAAAGAAGCTAAAAAAGTAGATAAATATTTCAAAAAGGTAGATAAAATCAAGGATTTAGAGAATTATTTCACCTCAAATTATTTCATCGAAACATTAAATATTCCAGAAAATAAAGTTAGTGAATATATGCGTTATTGCTATGCGAATTTTGAATTAGAAAAACTCGTAAAAGAAAATAAATACGATAAAATCACAGAAATTTTAGAGGAACAAGCGCCTAAATATTTGGAAATGATAAAGAAATAAAATGTATATTTAATAAAACTTATTAGCTATGGAAGTACTTTTTGTATTGTTTGTTAATATTATTTTCTTTCTAATTATGAAAATAAGTTATAGAATAAATCCTTGGGAAATCAATAAAATGGTAAAGCTTTGGAATCGTAGTTTTGGAGGTATGAGATTATTGTGTAGAATCTCGTCGAATTCGTGCGATTTTGTAAATAGCAATCAATCCAAAACTAATCATCGATACAACTTGAGCTATATAAAGAATTAACCCAAAATAATCGCCAATTGCTCGTCCTTCGTGCTGATCTCCGCCTTTTGCTAAATAAACGGCCGAAAATGCAATCGACATAATATACGGATAAGCCAAACCTCCCGAAACAGGCAAAATCATTCCCAAAGATCCTGCAATCAATAGAAATAAACCTTCTGGTATACCAAAATTTTTGGTGTCTGGAAAAGCAAAGAAAACAAGGAAAGTCATTAGGAAATAACAAATCCAAAGTGCGAAAGAATAAAAAATGAATAAGCCTCTTTTTTCTAATTTCGAGATTGATTTTATACCTTCCCAAAGTCCAAATAGAAAGGTTTTGATTTTTTCAAAAAACTTTAATTGACTAATTTTTTTCCAGAAAATAGCGATTAATCCAATTCCTAAAACAAGAACTCCAATTGTGATGTAGTATTTTAAGAAAGAAGGTTCTGCTGTTGGTTGATGTGCTTTTTCTTTGTTTCCTAATTCTACAAATTTGATGAATGTTTCATAATTGAAAATAAGTGTTAAACCGAAAAATAATCCCAAAAATAAAACGTCAATTACACGCTCTAAAACTACTGTTCCGAAAGATTTCTCAAACGGGACTTTTTCCATTTTATAGAAACTTGTTGCACGAGCCACTTCGCCACTTCGAGGAATGGTCAAATTCATAAAATATGCAAATGCAATTGCCCAAAAACCAGATGAGGTTTGTGTGTTGTAGCCCATTGGCTTTAGAAGAAGATTCCAACGAGCGGCGCGTATCCAATATGTGAGAATACTGATTGCCATAGATGCAAAAATCCAAAAATAATTGGTTTGTTTTAAAACTTTTGCAACTCGTTCGAAATCAATTTGCTTCACTGTTACCACGACAAAAAATACGGCTAACAATGAAGCAGTGATTAAGAAGAGCGATTGTTTGATCTTACTCTTCATATAAATTGTTGAAAATTAATTTCTTAATCTAAACGATTGTTCTCGTTAGGGAAAACAATTGTTGGTTCGTAGGTTTTGGCTTCTTCGAAATCCATCATTGCATATGTAATGATAATTACGGTATCACCTACTTGTACTTTACGCGCAGCTGGTCCATTCAGACAGATTTCGCCACTTCCACGTTTACCTTTTATAATATAAGTTTCAAATCGTTCGCCATTCTCTTGTACCACGATTTGTACTTTCTGACCCACAACCATATTGGCAGCATCTATCAAATCTTCGTCGATTGTAATACTTCCGATGTAGTTTAATTTTGCGTCTGTTACCTTAACTCTATGTATCTTAGAGTGAAAAACTTCTACCATCATAATCTTGCAAAGTTACACTGAACTTATAAATTTCAAAACCTGTTTCAATATTTTTCTATTGATTTGAGAAATTTATTATATTTAATTAAAACTGAATATTATCGATTAAACGTACATCACCTGCATAGGCAACGACAAATCCACGAATATTATAGGCCTCAGAAAAATGTTCGATAGACAACAAGGTTTCTTCATCTGTTATTTCAAAATATTCTAATTCGAAGGGTGAATTTTTGAATTCATTTTCGACGAAAGCTTTTACTTCAGCAACATCTTTTCCTTCATTTTTTAGCGTTACAGCTTGCGATAAAATTGAATAAATTTGAGGGGCATCCGAAGTTTGTTGCGTTGATAAACGTGCATTTCTTGAACTAAATGCTAAACCAGAATCTGCTCTATGAATTGGCATTGGAACAATTTCGACATCTAAATTTTCTTGTTTTACCATTTCTTGAATGATACGAATTTGCTGAAAATCTTTCTCTCCAAAATATGCTCTTGTTGGTTGAACTGCTTTGAATAATTTGCAAACAATTGTGGCAACTCCATCAAAATGTCCAGGGCGAGAAGCGCCTTCCATCACTTGGTCTATTGTGCCAAAATCGTAATGTTTTGCACCTTCATTTGCATCATATAAATCCTCAACAGTAGGCATATAGACAAAATCACATCCATTTTTCATTAACAATTCTTTATCATTTTCCTCAGTTCGAGGATATTTTGCTAAATCTTCTGGATTATTAAATTGTGTCGGATTGACAAAAATGCTGACGATTGTGTAGTCGTTTTGAGCTTTAGAAGCTTTGACTAAAGACATGTGACCTTCGTGTAAAGCGCCCATTGTAGGGATAAAGCCAATGGTTTTGTTTTGGTTTTTTAACTCGACGATTGCGGGAGTTAATTTTTCCTTTTCGTTAAATATAACCATAACATTGATTTGTTAAAAAAAAACTAATATCTCGCAAAGCTACTATAAGCAAATAATATATCAACATTTTTTTGTAAATTTGTGCCTTATTATTCATTAGGAAAAGAGAGTAGAAATTATGGAAGGAAAGCGCATATTGTATGTAACAACAGAAATGGTACCTTACTTTCCTGAAAATCCGATGTCTTCACAAGCATTAGATTTGCCAAAAATCATGCAAAGTAGTGGCGCAGATGTAAGAATCTTTATGCCAAGATTTGGAGCAATTAACGAAAGAAGACACCAATTACACGAAGTAATACGACTTTCAGGTATGAACATGATTATTAATGATTTGGATCAACCCTTAATCATTAAAGTCGCTTCTGTTCCAGGAGAAAGACTACAAGTGTATTTTATTGATAACGAAGAATATTTCAAGCGTAAAGAAGTTTATGGAGAAGTTAATGGATTATTTTCTGATAACGACGAGCGTTCTATTTTCTTCGCAAAAGGAGTTTTAGAGACAGTAAAAAAATTAAACTGGAAACCAGATGTTGTTCACGTAATGGGTTGGATGTCTAGTTTAGTACCATTGTATCTAAAAAAATATTATTCTGACGATCCTTTCTTTCAAGATGCAAAAGTTGTTGTTTCTTTATTTGACAACGGATTTGAAGGAGAATTAGATAACGAATTAGTTAAAAAGTTAGCTTTTGATAAAGTAGAAGCTGATGTACAAACATATTTAGAAAAACCTACACATTTGGGTATGATTCAAGCTTCTTTACAATATGCAGATGCAGTTGCGAAAGGAGAAGAGATGATTCCAGAAGATGTGAAAAACTATATCAACCAACAAAATATTCCTCTATTAGACTATTGTTCTAAAGAGCAAGCTAAAGAAGTTTACAACAACTTCTATCTTGAGGAAGTAATGAACTCTAATTAAAATCTGTTTAGATTAATGAAAAAATTTTTGAATGTCCTTTCTGTGTCTGTTGCAATGATGATTGGAATGGGAGCAATTGTTTCGTGTGAGGATGAAACACTAGGATTAGATAACAATGTGATTAGAGGTGAGGCAGAAGGAAATGTAAAATCCTTAGATGTTATTGCTTTTAATGCAAATTTTGATACGCTTCGTACAGATAAATTTGTACTTCAAAATGGAGCTTTTGGTGTGTACAACGAACCAATTTTTGGTTCTACATCCTCTAAGTTTTATACACAAATTAGACCTTCGTCTATTGGTGATCAGGATTTTGGAACAGAACCTAAAGTAGATTCTGTGAATTTGGTAATTCCAGTTTATTACAACACGACTAAAGATCCAATTTCTAAAGATACAATCAATCTTTCTAAACCAGGAGAGAAACCAAAAGATACAGATACAATCCAAATTACAACAAAGTATGCAGTAGATTCTTTGTATGGGAATAAGGATTTGACAATGACGTTGAAAATTAAAGACATTAATACGGTTTTATACAAAGACACAAAATATTTTTCAACATTAAGTGGACTTGAGACGCCAATTTCTGTTAATTCGAGAGTAATTGGAAAAGCTACAATCGGAAAAACAGTAACAGGAAAAGTTGTTAAACAAAAAAATGAAACTTCTAATATTTCTGAGGTTGTTCCTGGTTACAAAGTTTCTTTAGATCCAGATTATTTTGACGAAAAAATTATTAAAAATGCTAAAACAGGATTACTTGATGATTACGCAACATTTATTCGTGAAAATATCAAAGGTTTAGAGTTTTCTGTTGAAGAATCAAATGGATTTATTGTCAATTTTAATCCAAATAAAATTGACTTGAATATGTATTATTCATACAAAAATCCGACAGCAAAAACAAGTTCAGACACAAATTATAAAGAACGTTTGAGTGCTACTTATGCTTTTGATATGACAAATCAGTGGAATTCTGATACTGCAAATAATGCCAATATTATTGCTTCTCAAATTGTGAACAATGCAGTAGGTTCAACTTATTCTACAATCAAACCTGATGAAGTGAATGGTGATGCGAGATTGTATTTAAGCGGAATGAGTGGGAATTATGCAAAATTAAAATTCAATCAAACGCAATTAGATGAATTAAAATCTGAGATGACAAAAACTAATATTGTGATTGTTGGCGCAAAATTAAAATTCTATATTGATGGTTCTACAGGTTTTCCAAAACCTCCTTATTTAGTGGCTTGGAATAATTACAAAAAAGATGATAAAGTTATAAATGAATTGTATGCAGACGTTTTAGAATTCTATAATGCATATCCTACATCAGTTCACTTTAATCCTATTGTAAAAGGAGATACTGATTATTATACAATTGATATCACGAAACATCTAAAAAGCATGTTAGAGAAAGGAAATGAGTATAAAGATCAAACGATGTTTATTACAATGGGTAATTTTATAACATCTGTTAGCGATGCAACTACGATTAATAGTACAAATCCTTATCAAAATAATAGAGCTTATAATCCATACAGAATTGTTTTACACGGAAATAATTCGGAAGTAGCGGATAAAAAATTGAAATTATTGGTATATTACTCTCAAAAATAGGGCGTATTATATTTAACGAATTTAACTAAAATACTATAAAATATTATGTGTGGAATTGTAGGATATATTGGACATCGCGAAGCGTACCCAATTATAATTAATGGACTAAAAAGACTAGAATATCGTGGATATGATAGTGCAGGTTTAGTTCTTTCTACTGGTACCGATTTTGAATTGGTAAAAACAAAAGGAAAAGTTTCAGATTTAGAAGATAAATCAGCAAATTTAGATAAAACACCTCATTTAGGAATTGGGCATACACGTTGGGCAACACATGGTGTTCCAAATGATGTAAACTCTCATCCACATATGTCTAATAATGGACGTTTGGTATTGGTTCATAACGGAATTATCGAAAATTATGAATCAATCAAACAATTATTAAAAGATAAAGGTTACGTTTTTCATAGTGATACGGATACAGAAGTTTTAGTAAACTTTATTCAATTATTTCAAGAGGAACAAAACTTAAATTTAACTGACGCAGTTCGTTTAGCTTTGAATGAAGTGATTGGGGCTTATGCGATAGCTGTTTTAGATAAAGAAGAAGCAAATACAATTGTTGTAGGTCGTTTAGGTTCTCCATTAGCAATTGGTATTGGAGAGAACGAATTTTTCGTTGCTTCTGATGCTTCTCCGTTTATCGAGTTTACAAAAGATGCGGTTTATTTGGAAGATGGTGACATGGCCACAATTACTTTAGATAAAGAAGTTGATGTACGTACAATCCATAACAATGAAGCAGTTTCTTTAGATGTTCAAGAGTTACAATTAAATATTGAAGCGATTGAAAAAGGTGGTTATGAGCATTTCATGTTAAAAGAAATCAACGAACAACCTCGTTCTATTCGTGATACAATGCGTGGACGTTTATTAGTAGACGAAGGTATTATTAAAATGGCTGGTATTTGGGATCATCAAGAAAAATTCTTGAATGCAAAACGTATCATCATTGTTGCTTGTGGAACTTCTTATCACGCAGGTTTGGTTGCAGAATACATGATTGAAGATTTCGCTCGTATTCCTGTAGAAGTTGAATATGCATCAGAATTCCGTTACCGTAATCCAATCATCAATAAACACGATGTGGTTATTGCAATTTCTCAATCAGGAGAAACAGCAGACACGTTAGCAGCGCTTAAATTAGCTAAAGAAGCTGGAGCATTTATCTTTGGAATTAATAATGTTGTAGGTTCATCAATTGCTCGTATTACAGATGCTGGTGCTTATACGCATGCAGGTCCTGAGATTGGTGTTGCTTCAACAAAAGCGTTTACAGCTCAGTTAACAATTTTAGCATTGATTGCATTAAAATTAGGAAAACACAATGGTGAATTATCAACAGAGAAATTTACATTGTTAACACGCGAATTAGAGCGTATTCCTGAATTAGTTCAACAAATTTTAGATAACTGTGAAGGTGTAATTGATCAAATCGCTGATAAATACAAAGATAACAGAAATGCAATCTATTTAGGACGTGGATACAACTATCCATCGGCTTTAGAAGGAGCATTAAAATTGAAAGAAATTTCATATATCCATGCAGAAGGTTATCCAGCAGCAGAAATGAAGCACGGACCAATTGCCTTATTGGACGAAAATATGCCAGTTATCGTTATTGCAACGAAAAAAGGTTATTACGAAAAAGTAGTTTCTAATATTCAAGAAATTAAATCACGTAGCGCCAAAGTAATTGCAATTGTTAATGATGGTGATGAGCAAGTAACTGCTATGGCAGATGATTACGTAGTAATCCCAGAAACAGCAGAAGAATTCTCTCCAATCTTAACAGCTATTCCATTACAATTATTATCGTACTGGATTGCCGTTAAATTAGGTAAGAATGTAGATCAGCCTCGTAACTTGGCAAAATCTGTTACTGTAGAGTAAAAATTATTACAGAGTTATAATATATTTTAAGGGATGATGTTTTAAAATCATCCCTTTTTCATTTTATAAGTTTAATTTAATTATTAATTTCACCAAAAATAACATCATGTTTACAGGAATAGTAGAGGGAGTAGGAAAGCTTATTAAAGCGGAAAAAGATCAATCTAATTTACATTTATGGATTGAGGCTGATTTTTGTGAGGAATTAAAAATTGATCAAAGTGTTGCACATAATGGAGTTTGTTTAACGGTTGTTGATTTCAAAGATGGGCTTTATAAAGTTACTGCTATAGAGGAAACTTTGCGAAAAACAAATTTTAACACATTAAAAAACGGAGATTTAATTAATTTAGAACGATGTTTGCAATACAATGGTCGTATCGATGGTCACATTGTGCAAGGACATGTAGATCAAACCGGAAAAGTTGTTTCGATAGAAAACCAAAATGGTAGCTTTTTTGTTACTGTAGAATATGATGAAGTATCGTCTGGAAATGTTACAGTAGAAAAAGGTTCGATTTGTCTTAACGGAATTAGTTTAACAGTTGTAGACAGTAAAGTTGGACAGTTTTCGGTTGCAATTATTCCCTACACTTGGGAGTTTACAAACCTTAATCAAGTGAAAGTGGGCGATACAATGAATTTAGAATTTGATATCTTAGGAAAATACGTCAAAAGATTATTCCAAAAATAAAAATGATTAGAAAAAAAAATAACCTATCGCTACCCGTTCGTATTATCATTTATATGGTAACGATTTTGTTATTTACAGCAGGTGCTATCTTGCTGATTACTGCCAATCATTTCAATGAACAAACTAAACAATATCACGAAGATATTCTCAAACGAAAAGTTAGAGCGGTAGAGTCTGCGATAGATTACGAAATGGATAATTATCCTGGAATTGCAACCAAAGATAATATTCATGCGATTTTAGAAGATGGTTTTCTTCGCATCGGTGATATCAATAAAACCGATATTGTAATTTATGATTTACGTGGTAATAAAATTTTAACAACGCAACCCGTTTCAACGACTTATGATGTTTTACCTCAAAAAATATTAGACCAACTACAAAAATCAAATGATTTTATTGTAACGAATAAAGATACAGCCGACGACAATAATGTTTATTCGTCTTATAGTCATATCAAAAATTATTACAATGAAAACATTGCTATTCTCTGTCTACCTTATCAATCTAACCAAGATTTTTTACAGCAAGACATGTTTACCTTAATTGGTAGTTATGGATTAGCTTTTGGAGTTATTCTTTTGTTTGGAACGTTAGCGGTTTATTTTGTTACTAAACGTACATTGAATAAACTTTGGTCATTTGCAGATCGTATTCGAGAAACAGAAGTTATTGTAAACAATATGCCGATTCGTTACGATGGTAACGATGAAATAAAGGTTCTGGTAGATTCTTATAATGATATGTTGTACCGATTGCGGGAACAATCAGATTTGTTGGCTAAACAAGAACGTGAAGAAGCCTGGAGAGATTTTGCAAAACAAGTGGCGCATGAAATCAAAAATCCATTAACACCAATGCGATTAATGCTACAGAATTTTATGCGAAAATTTGATGTAAATGATCCAAATCTTGAAGAAAAGACGATGCGAACAACTAATATTTTATTGCAACAAATTGATACCATCTCTGCGATAGCCGAAGCTTTTTCAGATTTTGCTAAAATGCCTTCTCGTAACGATGAAAAAATCGATGTAGTTGATGTTATAAAAAACACGCTTTATGTTTTTCCAATGGAGTTCATCGAATTTAATTATTCTCCAAACATCATCATGATGCGTTTTGATAAACAATATTTGAATCGAATTATTACAAATATTACAAAAAATGCGTTTCAATCCATTCCACAATCTCGTACAGCAAAAGTGAGAGTAGATGTGGCGTTAGTTAAAGATTTTCTTCATATCACCATTCAAGATAATGGGAATGGAATTCCTATCGAATCACAAGATTCTATTTTTGTTCCGAAATTTACAACAAAGAATAGTGGAATGGGAATTGGTTTGCCAATGGTGAAAAAAATTATTGATGATTACGACGGAACCATTCGTTTCGAAACCGAAATTTTTGTTGGTACAACATTCTATATTTTGATTCCTTACAATGAATAGAAAACCTTTTCGATTCAAACAATTCGAAATTTTTCAAGACAAAACCGCAATGAAAGTAGGCACAGATGGTGTTTTACTTGGTGCATGGGCTACTTTAAAAAGTGGAAATACTATTTTAGATATTGGTACAGGAACTGGATTAATTTCGTTGATGTTAGCGCAACGTTTTCCTCTTTCTATGATTGAGGCAATAGAAATTGATAACGATGCTTTTTTACAAGCAAAAGAAAATTTCGAGAATGCATCTTTTTCAGATCGATTAACCATTTTTAATTCATCGCTTCAAGATTATTCAACCAATAAAAAATATGATTTGATTGTCAGTAATCCACCTTTTTTTGTGGTGAATGATACGGTTGATTTTGACGCGCGTAAACAAGCACGCCAGCAAGAAACCTTGACTTTCGAAGAATTAATAAAAAAAACTGCCGAATTACTACAAAAAGACGGATTAGCGAGTTTTATAATTCCATACGATCAAATGGGTGATTTTTGTATGATAACGGCTCAAAACGCTTTAAAACTATCTCGTGTCGTTTATATCAAAGGGAATTCGACAACGTTAACAAAACGTGTGTTATTAGAATTTAGTTTTCATGAAAAAGAAGTAGAAGAAAAAGAATTAATTATCGAAGTCGATCGTCATCAATACACAGAAGATTATATTCAGTTGACAAAAGATTTTTACTTAAAAATGTAATTTTAATCAAAGATAAAAAACGATGAGTAAACGGCTGATTTTATATAAAATAGAAATGTATTTCTCTGTATCTATGTGGTGAATTATTCAACGTTTAAAAACATAAAAAAACCGAGCAATTTGCTCGGTTTTATATTTATTTCTGATTTTCAAAATGAGTTAAAAACTCATTCTCAACCTCAATCTTAACCTTAAATCGTTGGCCCACCCGCTAATAAATCAGCCGTTGCAAACTCTTCAAATTTCTTGAAATTCGCTTTGAATTTATCTGCTAATTCTTTCGCATTTGCTTCGTATGCTGCTGTAGAATCAAAAGAAGTCGCTGGATTTAATTTTTCTGAAGCAACACCTTCGATGGCAACTGGAACTTCAAACCCGAAATAAGGATCTTTTTTGAAATCTACGTTGTTTAAATCTCCATTTAAAGCTGCATTGATAACGGCGCGAGTGTCTTTTAAAGACATACGCTCTTTTTTACCATTCCAACCTGTGTTGATTAACCAAACATTAACACCAGTTTTCTCAACTTTATCGCTCAACATTTCAGCATATTTTGTTGGATGTAATGGCATAAATGGTGCACCAAAACATGTAGAAAATGTAGTTTGAGGCTCTGTAACACCAGCTTCTGTACCAGCAACTTTAGATGTATATCCTGAGATAAACAAGTAAGCCGCTTGATCTGGGTTTAATTTTGCAATTGGAGGGAAAACTCCGTAAGCATCAAACGATAAGAAGAAAATATTTTTAGGATTTTTTCCTACAGAAGGAACTGCAATATTTTCGATATAATCAATTGGATAAGAAACACGTGTGTTTTCTGTGATAGATGTATCTGTAAAATCAACCTCGTTAGTTCCTGGAATTAATTTACAGTTTTCTAATAAAGCTCCGTCTTTGATTGCTGCAAAAATTTCTGGCTCACCTTCTGGAGATAAGTTGATAACTTTTGCGTAACAACCACCTTCAAAATTGAAAACCGTATTGTCTTCTGTCCATCCGTGTTCGTCATCACCAATCAAACGTCTGTTTTTGTCTGCTGATAAAGTTGTTTTTCCTGTTCCAGATAAACCAAAGAACATTGCTGTATCTCCATTTTCACCAGAGTTTGCAGAACAGTGCATTGGTAAAGTATTTCTGAATACTGGCATGATGAAGTTTAAGGCAGAGAAAATACCCTTTTTCATTTCTCCTGTATAACCAGTTCCTCCGTTTAAAACGATTTTACGTTTAAAATTTAAGATAGAGAAATTGTGTTGTCTTGTACCATCTTCATTAGCGTCTGCAACAAAAGTTGGCGCATTGATAATTGTCCATTCAGAATCACCAAAGTTTTTTAATTCTTCTTCCGTTGGACGAATAAACATGTTATAGATAAATAAATTAGCAGCAGGAGTTTCTGTAATTGCTCTAATCTTTGTTTTGTAAGAATCATCAGCACAAGCAAAAGCATCACGTACATAAATTTCGCGGTTGCTTAAATGCTCAACAACTTTATCATACAAAGCGTCAAATTTATCAGAATCAAAAGGAATATTGATGTTTCCATCCCACCAAACGTTTTCTGCAGTAATATCATCTTTTACAATAAAACGGTCTTTAGGTGAACGTCCTGTAAATTCTCCTGTTAACATATTTACTGCTCCAGAAGATGTAATTTCTCCTTGTCCTAGCTCTACCATTTTCTCCGTAAGCTCTTGAGGAGATAATTGATAGTTAATTTTGGAATTTTTTATTCCGTAAGATGCCAATTCTATGCTCATTTTTGTGATTTTTATAGTATTTTAAAATATTAAAGGTAAAAACTTTGGACAAAGTTACAATAAAAAGAAGCGTGAAAAATTTGACTTATGTCATTCACTTAAACGTTTTCGTGAATATTTATTCACCATATATTTGCAAGTTCTTATGCGTGCATATAAAAAAAAGCTTGTATTTAATATAAGTTTTATATTTTTGCACTAGTTTACAACAATTAAAATTAGAAAATTATGTCTGACATTACATCAAGAGTGAAAGCAATTATCGTAGATAAATTAGGAGTTGACGAAAGCGAAGTTACGCTAGAAGCAAGTTTCACTAACGATTTAGGAGCTGATTCATTAGACACAGTAGAATTAATCATGGAATTCGAAAAAGAATTTGATATCCAAATTCCAGACGATCAAGCAGAAAAAATTTCTACTGTAGGTCAAGCTGTAACATACATCGAAGACTTAAACAAGTAATAGTTCCTATTTTATGGAATTAAAAAGAGTAGTAGTAACAGGTTTAGGCGCGCTAACACCAATCGGAAATACATACCAAGAATATTGGAATGGATTAGTGAATGGTGTAAGTGGCGCTGCGCCTATTACGCTTTTTGACGCAACTCTTTTTAAGACACAATTTGCTTGTGAGATCAAGAACTTCAATATTGAAGATCATTTTGATCGTAAAGAGGCAAGAAAAATTGACCGTTGTGCCCAATTGGGAATTATTGCAGCTAGAGAGGCAATAAAACACAGTGGAATCTTAGAAGATGCAAATGTAAACAAAGAGCGTATCGGCGTTATATGGGGATCTGGTATCGGTGGAATTAAAACTTTTGAAGAAGAAGTTTCTAATTACGCAACAGGAAATGGAACACCACGTTTCAATCCTTTCTTTATCCCTAAGATGATTGCAGATATCACGCCTGGTCATATTTCAATGGAATTTGGTCTTATGGGACCTAATTATACAACTGTTTCGGCATGTGCCTCTTCTACAAACGCAATTATTGATGCTTACATGTTATTAAGACTTGGAAAAGCTGATGCAATTGTTGCAGGAGGGTCAGAAGCTGCGATTACAGCTGCAAGTATTGGAGGTTTCAATGCATTACATGCGTTATCTACACGAAATGATGATCCGCAAACTGCTTCTCGTCCATTCGATAAAGACCGCGATGGTTTTGTAATGGGAGAAGGAGCTGGAAGTATTATTTTAGAAGAATACGAACATGCAATTGCACGTGGCGCTACAATTTATGCAGAATTAGTAGGAACAGGAATGACAGCAGATGCTCACCATATTACAGCACCACATCCAGAAGGATTAGGCGCACTTAATGTGATGAGAGAGGCTTTATTAGACGCAAATATCAATGTAGAAGATGTAGATCATATTAATATGCATGGAACATCTACACCATTAGGTGATATTGCAGAATCTAAAGCAATTCAAAAATTATTTGGAGAACATGCTTATAATATTCAAATCAATTCAACAAAATCTATGACTGGTCACTTATTAGGTGGTGCAGGAATTATTGAAGCGATTTCGGCTATTGGAGCAATCAATAACAGTATCGTTCCACCAACAATTAATCATTTTACGGATGATGAAAATCTTGATCCGAAAATCGATTATACATTTAACAAAGCAAAAGAGAAAAATGTAGATTATGCATTGAGTAATACTTTTGGTTTCGGTGGTCACAATGCTTGTGTGATATTTAAGAAGTATAAGTAATGTCTTTCTTAAAAAAATTATTTTCTTTTAAAAATCATCGTGATGATTCAAATTCATCTGATCCTTTTTTGAAATTTTTGAAGTCGATTTTGGGTTATACTCCTCGCAATGTTGAGGTTTTTAAAGAAGCATTTACCCACAGATCTGCACAGAAAAAAGATGAAAACGGAAACAGTATAAACTTTGAAAGATTAGAGTTTTTAGGAGATGCATTACTTGGTGCTTCTGCAGCAATGCACTTATACTACAAAGCGCCAGATCAACAAGAAGGTTATTTGACAAAAATGCGCTCTAAAATTGTTTCGCGTAAGCAATTGAATGCCGTTTCCAAACAACTTGGCTTGTTGGATTATTTGGATCCAATGAACAATCACAACAATTTGGGTGAAGACGTGAATGGTGATATGTTGGAAGCTTTGGTTGGTGCAATTTATGTTGATGGAGGTATAGCTGCTGTACAAAAATTTATTCAAGTCAAAATTATTGACCCTTATGCGGATTTAGATCGTTTGGAACACACGATTACAAGTCACAAATCGTTGATTTTGGAATGGAGTCAAAAAACGAGAAATACGATAAGATTCAATACATTTGAGGAGCAAAATGCAGAAGATTTGCAGGTTTTTGTATCAGTTATCCGTCTCAATGATAAAGTCATCTCGAAAGGGAGAGGAACTTCTAAAAAGAAAGCCGAAGAAAGCGCAGCAAAACGCGCGTACTATTCGCTACAAAAGAAAATAGAAAAAGTTTAGAAACATGGCAGAATTACTCTTATATGATGATTGGATAGATTTTCATCTCATAGGCGTAAATTCTAGTTTTAACACTTCTACACAATTTATTTTCCATCTCAACTCTACTTTTGATACGCGTTTTCAGCGTATTCAGGATTTGGATATTCGGTTAGATGAGCATACTTATTTTTTCGAAACCTATCAATGGTTAGATGAAGCAAATAAAATAGATTATCATATTATTAAAAATACGCCAAATCAATACGATTTTAAAAAAAATGAAGTAGATTTATCCAATCTTTTCAAAGGGAGCGTTATTCTTGTGCCAAATTACAAGGATTGCAACTATGTTGTAAAAATCTCTGGTTGGGAAGATGAACTACAATATCTTCAACTACCATTTGTAGAAAAAGATTTTATAAAAACGATCAAAAAAATAGATATCGATTTGATTAGCAATGCAGATCAATTGGTTTTCTAACAAAATATTGTGCATAAAAAAAGGGAAAAATTATGATTTACGATAGACAATATCTTAAAAAGACAAAAATTGTCGCGACTTTAGGTCCGGCAACCGATAGTCCAGAGATTTTATTAGAAATGATGAGAAAAGGAACAGATGTGTTCCGTATCAACTTTTCGCACGCAGACTATGCGGATGTGAAACGTAAGATTGAAACAATTCATCAATTAAATAACGATCATGGCTACAATACAGCAATTTTAGCGGATTTACAAGGACCTAAGTTGCGTATTGGAAAAATGGAACACGAAGATTTCGTAATCAATCCAGGAGATATTTTAACTTTCACAAACGAGGATGTTGTAGGAACGAAAGAAAAAGTTTTTATGACGTACAAAAAGTTTGCGCAAGATGTGCAAGTGGGAGAAAATATTTTGATTGATGACGGAAAATTAATCTTCAAAGTAATCGAGACAAACGGAACAGATACTGTAAAAGCAGAAACGATTCAAGGAGGTCCGCTACGTTCTAAAAAAGGAGTTAACTTACCAAATACCAATATTTCTTTACCTGCTCTAACAGATAAAGATAAAGAAGATGCAAAATTCGCAATCGAAAATCGTGTCGATTGGTTTGCACTATCTTTCGTTCGTTCTGGACAAGATGTAAAAGATTTATCAGAATTTATCAAAGAACATGGAACAGTAAAAATTCCAATTATCTCTAAAATTGAAAAACCTGAAGCATTAGAAAATATCGATGATATTTTAGAATTTTCGGATGGATTAATGGTTGCTCGTGGAGATTTAGGTGTTGAGGTTCCGTTTGAAATCGTTCCAAAAGCGCAAAAACAATTAATTGACAAAGCGAAATTAGCGCGTAAGCCAGTTATTGTTGCAACACAAATGATGGAAACAATGATTTCGAGTTTAACACCAACTCGTGCTGAGGTTTCTGACGTTGCAAATGCAGTTTTTGATGGTGCGGATGCGGTAATGTTATCTGGAGAAACTTCTGTAGGGCAATATCCTGTACAAGTTATCGAGAAAATGACGAAGATTCTTCAAACAGTCGAAGATGATGAGCACGTACATGTACCAGAACACAAACCAAAGATCAAAAACGAACGTTTCGTAACTGATATGGTTTGTTACAATGCAGCTAAAATGGCAGAAGATACAGGAGCGAAAGCAATTGCCACTTTAACGTATTCTGGTTATACCGCTTTCCAAATTTCTTCTCATCGTCCAAATTCATTTATTTTGGTTTTCAATCCAAGTAAACGTATTAACCGTATGTTGAACCTATTATGGGGAGTAAAAGCAATCAATTACGATCCTCGCGATACATCTACGGATCAAACGGTTACAGAGGTCAATATCTTAGCGAAAAATGCGGGTTATGTAGAATATGGTGATTATATCATCAATCTGAATGCAATGCCAGCATTTGAGAAAGGAATTACCAATACATTACGTATTTCGATGATTTAATAAAATCAATACTAATACTTTAAAGCGTTCAATTTTGAACGCTTTTTTTGTGTTTAAAAGAAAAATCATAATAGAATGTTATGATATAGTAGTTTTTAATATCTTTACGAGTTCGAATTAGAAGAATTTATGTGTATTTATAATGTGATCTTATCTGGTGGTGTTGGGAGTAGACTTTGGCCACTTTCACGAAAAAGTCATCCCAAACAATATTTACCTTTGTTTAATGGGCAATCTTTATTTGAGTTAACGATTCAGAGAAATCGTCCAATTGCTGATAAATTAATGGTGATTGGGAATAAAGATAATGACCATTTAAGTCAAGAAGTGCTTGATAAAATGAATGTTGAATACACGAAAATTGTAGAGGCTGTTCCACGTAATACTGCAGCGGCAATTGCATTTGCAGCTTTAGCAGTTGAGGATGATGATATTCTAATTGTGACACCATCTGATCATTTGATTGAAGATATGGAAGCCTATCAAGAAGCGATGAATAGAGCAATCGAATTAGCACAAAATGACTATATCGTCACATTTGGTGTGCATCCAACTCGTCCAGAAACAGGTTATGGCTATATTGAGCACAAAGAAGACACTGTGTTATCGTTTCGCGAAAAACCAAATCATATTACGGCGCAAGATTTTATCGAGCAAGGTAATTTTTTGTGGAACAGTGGAATGTTTTGTTTCAAAGCACGTGTCTTATTGAAAGAACTAAAGAAATTTGAGAAAGAAATTTACGAAGCTTCAAAAATTGCTTGGTCTGAAAATATCAACGGAGAGTTGAACGAAGAACTTTCAATGAATATTCCATCAAATAGTATCGATTATGCTGTAATGGAACGAAGCAAGAAGATAAAAGTAGTTCCAGCAAAATTTGTTTGGAATGATTTAGGTTCTTTCGAATCCTTGTATGATTATTTTGTGATGAACGGACATTATGTCGATCGTAATGGAAACATGGTGATTGGAACAGATGTGTATACTTCTTTTGTCGGTTTGCAAAACACTATTTTTGTGAATACCCCAACCGCGAATTTAATTCTACAAAAAGAATATTCACAGGAAGTAAAGAATGTTTATACGCATTTAGAAAAAAGAAATTCTGAATTAATTTAAATACCTAGCACTCGATTTGAGTGCTTTTTTTATGTCAAAAAAGCTTAAAATTAATTCAATATAAATCCTTAAATTTGTTGCTCCAACAATATTATTATAAAATGACAACGGGAATTACATTCGGTATATTTGACCTTCTTCATGCAGGTCATGTGATGATGCTCGAAGAAGCCAAAAGACAATGCGACTACTTAATTGTAGGGCTTAATACAGATCCTGCAAGTGTAGATCCTTCAAAAAATAGTCCTACGCAATCCATCGTAGAGCGTTATATTCAATTAGAAGGTTGTCGATATGTCGACGAAATCATTCCCTACGAAACCGAACAAGATTTGTTTGATATGCTAAGTGCTTTACCAATAAATGTTAGAGTTATTGGCGAAGAATACCGAAATATCGACTTTACGGGAAAACAATATTGTTTAGATAATAATATTCAAATTTACTACAACAAGCGTACACATCGCTTCTCTAGTTCTGGATTAAGAAAAGTAGTTGCGACTTCTGAAAAGGAGAAATAATGAAAACAGTATTCATAACTGGTGTAGCTGGTTTCATAGGTTACCATTTAGCTGAAAAATTAATCGAAAAAAACATCAAAGTTGTTGGAATTGATAACATTAACGATTATTACACTGTTCAGTTAAAATATGATCGATTAAAAGAATTAGGAATCAATCAAGAATTTGCTTCAAATTTTGGGCAGAAAGTTCTTTCTTCTAAACACGAAGAAAAGATGATTTTCTATCGCATGAATTTAGAAGATAAAGAGTCATTGGCTCATCTTTTTAAAACATATTCGTTTGATGCGGTTGTTAATATGGCAGCTCAGGCTGGTGTTCGTTATAGTATCGAAAATCCTGATGCCTATGGACAAAGTAATTTGGTTGGTTTTCTAAATATTTTAGAATGTTGCCGAAATTATAACGTCAAAAAATTATTGTACGCAAGTAGTTCAAGTATTTACGGAAACTCTTCAGATGTTCCTTTTTCAACAAATCAAAATGTTGATCATCCTATTAGTTTATACGCAGCTACTAAAAAAGCAAACGAGCTAATGGCGCATGCGTATAGTCATTTATACAATTTCCAAACGATAGGTTTGCGCTTTTTCACGGTTTATGGACCTTGGGGACGACCAGATATGGCCATGTTTTTGTTTACAGATGCTATATTGAATCATCAACCTCTAAAAGTGTTTAATCACGGTGATTTATCACGAGATTTTACGTACATTGACGATATTATTCAAGGAATTGATAAAATTCTTGAAAATCAAACAATAAAAGAAAATTACCAATTATACAATATAGGAAATAGTAAACCTGTTCAATTAATGGATTTTATCAAAGAAATCGAAAAGTCAACAGGAGAAAAAGCTATTTTAGAAATGTATCCGATGCAAGCAGGAGATGTCAATCAAACATGGGCAGATGTCCAAGAGTTGAAAGATAAATTTGGTTATAATCCTCATTATCCGGTTGACAAAGGAGTGTATAACTTTGTACAATGGTACAGAAAATATTATAATAAATGAATCAACAACATAAAATAGCAGTTATCGGTTTAGGTTACGTAGGTTTACCTTTGGCTCGATTATTTGCAACAAAATACCCTGTTGTTGGGTTTGATATCAATCAGAAACGTATTGCTGAATTAAATAATGGAGTAGATTCAACTTTAGAAGTTGAGAATAATGTTTTACAAAATGTTTTATCAACACAAAATCCTTTTATTCAAGTAGAAAATGGATTGTTTTGTTCATCAGATATAACGGATATTGAAGATGCTACAATTTATGTGGTAACCGTTCCTACGCCAGTGGACAAAAATAATCGACCAGACTTGACTCCTTTGAAAAAAGCTTCGGAAACGGTAGGTAAAGTGTTGAAACCAAATGATATTGTTATTTACGAATCTACGGTTTATCCAGGTGTTACAGAAGAAGAATGTATTCCAGTATTGGAACATTCTTCGGGATTGAAGTTTAACCAAGATTTTTATGCGGGATATTCTCCAGAGCGAATTAATCCAGGAGATAAAAAACATACGGTTGAGAAAATTTTAAAAGTAACCTCAGGTTCAACTCCAGAAATTGGAAAAATTATTGATGATTTATATCAATCAGTAATTGTTGCTGGGACTCATTTAGCACCTACAATCAAAGTTGCAGAAGCATCAAAAGTGATCGAAAATTCGCAACGTGATATCAATATTGCATTTATCAATGAATTATCGAAGATTTTTTCGCTAATGGATATTGATACCAATGATGTGTTGGAAGCTGCAGGTACAAAATGGAATTTTTTACCATTCAAACCAGGTTTGGTTGGAGGACATTGTATCGGTGTTGATCCATTTTATTTGGCTCAAAAAGCACAAGAAATTGGATATTATTCTGAATTGATTTTAGCAGCAAGACGATTAAATGACTCGATGGGAGCATTTGTGGCTTCTCAGGTTGTTAAATTGTTAATAAATAACGACATCAAAGTAAAAGGAGCAAGAGTTCTAAATTTAGGAATTACCTTTAAAGAAAATTGCCCTGATATTCGTAATTCGAAAGCAATTGACGTGATTCATGCATTAGAAGAATATGGAATCGAAGTGATAACGTTAGACCCTTGGGCTAACCCGGATGAGGTAAACCATGAATACGGAATAACTTTTTGTAATACATGGGATCAGGTTTTCCAGTTCACTAATTCACAAGTTCACCAATTCGACGCCATTATATTAACCGTTTCACACGACGAATTTTTAAATCTTCAGTTAACTGATTATTTAAAAGGAAATGGTGTGATTTATGACGTAAAAGGCGCTTTGCCTAAAGAAGAAGTTGATAAACGATTATAATGAAAGCAACAGAAACGAAATTAAAAGGCTGTTTCATTTTAGAACCAACTGTTTTTGAAGATTCAAGAGGGTATTTTTTTGAATCGTACAATGAAAATAAAATAGAAGAAATTTTAGGGTATAAACCAACTTTTGTTCAAGATAATCAGTCTAAATCTTCTTACGGTGTAGTTCGTGGATTACATATGCAAGCAGGAGAACATGCCCAAGCAAAATTAGTTCGCGTTGTAGAAGGTGCTGTAATTGATGTTGCAGTTGATGTTCGTCCAGGTTCTGAAACCTATGGACAGTCTGTTTCGGTAGAGTTATCTGCAGATAATAAAAGACAATTGTTTATTCCGAGAGGATTTTTACATGGATTTTCTGTTATTTCTGATTCAGCTACATTTTTCTATAAATGTGACAATGGCTATAATAAAGCTTCTGAAGATGGAGTTAACCCTTTAGACAGCGAACTGAATATAGATTGGCAAATTCCAACAGATAAAATGATAATCTCTGAAAAAGATCAAGAAGCACAGTCGTTTGAAGAGTTTAAAGTTAAGGGGGTAACAAGTGAACAAGTGAAGAGGTGAAGGAGTGAAGAAGTGAAGAGGTTAACAAGTGAACAAGTGAAGAAGTGAAGAAGTGAAGGAGTTAACAAGTGAAGGAGTGAAGGAGTTAACAAGTGAAGAAGTGAAGGAGTTAACAAGTGAAGGAGTGAAGGAGTTAACAAGTGAAGAAGTGAAGGAGTTAACAAGTGAACAAGTGAACAAGTGAAGGAGTGAAGAAGTGAAAGAGTTAACAAGTGAAGAAGTGAAGAAGTGAAGAAGTGAAGAAGTGAAGAGGTTAACAAGTGAAGGAGTTACAAGTTCACAATTTGACAAGTGAAGAAGTGAAGAGGTTAACAAGTGAAGAGGTTAACAAGTGAAGAAGTTAACAAGTGAAGAAGTTTACATGATCACACGTTTACAAGTTAACAAGTGAAGAAGTGAAAAAGTGAAGAAGTGAAGAGGTTAACAAGTGAACAAGTTAACAAGTGAAGAGGTGAAGAAGTGAAAGAGTTAACAAGTGAAGGAGTTTACATGATCACACGTTTACAAGTTCACAAGTTCACAATTTGACAAGTGAAGGAGTGAAAAAGTGAAGAAGTGAAAGAGTTACAAGTTCACACGTTTACAAGTTTACAAGTTCACCCTTTAACCATCTAACCATATAACCGTTTTAACAACATAAAAAAAAACATGAAAGGAATAATATTAGCAGGAGGATCTGGTACGAGATTACATCCATTAACATTGGCTGTAAGCAAGCAATTGATGCCTGTTTATGACAAACCAATGATTTACTATCCGTTGTCGACATTAATGTTGGCAGGGATAAATGAAATATTGATTATTTCTACTCCTCATGATTTACCTCATTTTGAAAAATTATTAGGTGACGGATCTCAAATCGGATGTAAATTTTCTTACAAAGAACAGCCAAGCCCTGATGGTTTAGCGCAAGCTTTTATATTAGGAGAAGAATTTATTGGAGATGATAAAGTTGCGTTAATTTTAGGAGATAATATTTTTTACGCTTCTGGAATGTCAAAATTATTACAAGATTCAGCAGATCCTGATGGAGGAGTAGTTTTTGCTTATCAAGTTTCAGATCCTGAAAGATATGGTGTTGTTGAGTTTAACGAGAATAATGAAGTAGTTTCGATTGAAGAAAAACCTACTAAACCAAAATCAAATTATGCTGTGCCAGGCTTGTATTTTTATGACAATGATGTCGTTGAAATTGCGAAAAAGATAAAACCATCCTTTCGAGGAGAATTAGAAATTACAGACATCAATGCTGAATACCTTAAAAGAGGGAAATTGAAAGTTGGTGTTTTCAACCGCGGAACAGCATGGCTAGATACAGGAACAATCAATTCATTGATGCAAGCTGGTCAATTTGTTCAAGTGATCGAAGAGCGTCAAGGAATGAAGATTGGTGCCATAGAAGAAGTAGCTTATCGTATGGGTTACATTACAAAAGAAGAATTAATGAAAATTGCCGAACCTTTGAAGAAAAGTGGTTATGGTGAGTATTTAATTAAAATAACTAAATAAAATTTAGTTATTAATAGTTAAACAGTAATAAAAAATGAAAATAACAATTGTAGGAACAGGGTATGTTGGTTTATCAAACGCCATATTATTAGCACAGCATAATGAAGTGGTAGCCTTGGATATTGTACCTGAAAAAGTTGCATTATTAAACGATAAGAAATCACCGATTGAAGACAAAGAAATTACGGAATTTTTAACTTCAAAAGAGTTAAATTTTAAAGCTACTTTAAATAAAGAAGAGGCCTACGAAGCGGCAGATTTTGTCATTGTAGCAACACCTACAGATTATGATCCTACAACGAATTACTTTAATACTAAAAGTGTCGAAGGGGTTTTAGCAGAAATCAAACAATATAATCCTACTGCAGTTGCAGTTGTTAAATCAACGGTACCAGTTGGGTTCACTAAAAAGATAAAAGAAGAATTAGGAACAACTAATGTCTTATTTTCACCTGAATTTCTGAGAGAAGGAAAAGCGTTGTACGACAATTTATACCCCTCTCGTATCATTGTAGGCGAGCAAAGTGAGCGTGCTACAACATTTGCAAACTTATTAAAAGAAGGAGCAATCAAAGAAGACGTACCTGTTCTATTCACAGATTCGACAGAGGCAGAAGCAATTAAATTATTCTCAAATACCTATTTAGCAATGCGCGTAGCTTATTTCAATGAGTTAGACAGTTATGCTCAGATTTATGGTCTTGATTCTAAACAAATTATAGAAGGAGTAGGTTTAGATCCAAGAATCGGATCGCATTACAATAATCCCTCATTCGGTTATGGTGGATATTGTTTACCAAAAGATACTAAACAATTATTAGCGAATTATAATTCTGTACCTAATAATATTATTCAAGCAATTGTAGATGCTAATCGCACACGTAAAGATTTTATTGCAGATTCTATCATGGCGAAAGGACCTAAAAAAGTTGGGGTTTATCGTTTGATTATGAAATCTGGTTCAGATAACTTCCGTGCTTCTGCTATACAGGGTGTAATGAAAAGAATAAAAGCAAAAGGGATAGAAGTTGAGGTTTTTGAGCCAGCTCTTAAAGAAGATAATTTTTTTGGATCAAAAGTCGTAAACGATTTAGGGCAATTTAAAAAAGAATGTGATGTAATTATTTCTAATCGTATGGCGGAAGAATTAAATGATGTACAAGAGAAAGTCTATACAAGAGATTTATTTGGTAACGACTAAGAAATAAAACGATGCAGAAAGTATTAGTAACTGGCGCTGCCGGTTTTATTGGTTATTATACCGCAAAGAAAATAATCGACTTAGGTTATGAAGTTGTTGGATTAGACAACATCAACGATTATTACGATATCAATTTAAAATATGCGCGTTTAAACGAATTAGGAATTGATCGTAATCAAGCAGAAATTGAAAATAATATTGTTCAATCTTCTACTTTTCCTACTTTTAAATTTATTCGTTTAAATTTAGAAGACAGAGAAAATCTCCCACAATTATTTAAAACAGAGCAATTTGATTCGGTAATTAATTTAGCTGCTCAAGCAGGTGTTCGTTATAGTTTAGAAAACCCAATGGCTTATGTCGATAGCAATTTGGTTGGTTTTGTAAATATTTTAGAATGCTGTCGTCACAATGATATTAAGCATTTGGTATATGCATCAAGCTCATCTGTTTATGGAGAAAACGATAAAATTCCGTTTGGCGAAGAAGATCAAGTAGATAATCCGGTAAGTTTATACGCAGCGACCAAAAAAGCAAATGAATTAATGGCACATACATATAGCCATTTATATCAATTGCCAACATCTGGACTAAGATTCTTCACGGTATACGGACCTTGGGGAAGACCAGATATGGCTCCAATGCTTTTTGCTGATGCGATGACGAACAATAGAGAAATTAAGGTATTTAATAATGGTGAGATGAGTCGCGATTTTACCTATATCGACGATATCGTACAAGGAATCATTATTACCTTACAAAATCCTGACAAAAAAGGAAATGGTTACCAACTATTCAACATCGGGAATGGATCTCCAGTTTCTTTATTGCACTTTATCCAATGCATGGAAAATTCGTTAGGCATAACAGCACAAAAGAATATGATGCCTATGCAACCGGGAGATGTCCCAAGAACATGGGCAGACACGACTCAATTAAATACATTAGGGTATCAAAGCACAACGCCAATAGAAAAAGGAGTCGAACAATTTGTACAATGGTTTAAGGAGTATTTTAATAAATAGTTGTGGCTGAATTAAATTCAAATAAAAAGATTTTAAAAAACTCATTATCCTTATACGTAAGGATGGGTTTCACATTATTAGTTGCATTATATACATCTCGTGTTTTATTAAATAGATTAGGGGTTGATGATTATGGTCTTTATACAATTGTAGGTGGCTTAATATCATTTCTTGGTTTTTTAAATATGGCGATGTCTTCTACAACGCAAAGGTTTTTGGCTTTTGAAATAGGAAGAGGAAATAAAATAGATTTAAACAATACATTTAATTTATCAATATTAATACATTTAATATTGGGCATTGTAATATTAATTATTGGTGAAACTTTAGGTAATTGGTATGTACTTAAAGTTCTTAATATTCAAGAAAGTCAAAGAACTTTAGCTTTTATAATTTTTCAGTTAACACTTTGTATGTTTTTCATTAAAGTTATACAAGTACCTTTTAGTGCCTTGATTACTTCACACGAGAAGATGAATATTTTTGCAAGGATAAGTATTGCAGATGCACTATTGAATTTAGGATTATTATTGGTCCTAAATTTTATAGACAATAATAAACTTATTTTTTATACATCAATTTTATTAGGAATTAATTTTATCATTTTCATAACGAATTTTTTGTATTGTAAATTTAATTTTAAAGAAATTAGATTAAAATTTTATTATGATCAAGGTAAATTTAAAGATATTCTATCTTATTCCAGCTGGAGTTTAGTAGGGAATTTAGCAGCAGTTTCAAGAGGATATGGTATTAATATTATACTTAATCTTTTCTTTGGTGTTGTTATTAATGCTGCATACGGTGTTACAATGCAATTTCAGAGTGCAGTTAGTATGTTTACAGATAGTTTCCGTATGGCTATCAATCCCCAAATTATTAAAAATTATGCGAATGAGAATATGGAAAGGATGTATGATCTTATTTACTTAAGTTCTAAATTTTCTTATTTCATTATGTTATTTATCGTAATACCAGCATGGATTAATATAGATTTTATATTAAAATTATGGTTAGTAAATCCTCCAGAATATACAAGCATTTTTGTAAGACTTTCTGTTGTTTATTTATTAATAGAGAGTGTATCAGGTGCATTAATTACAGCTGTGCAGGCAACGGGTAAAATTAAAGTCTATCAAATTGTAACAGGGTTTATAATTCTATTAAATTTACCAGTATCCTATTTGTTCTTGAAGTTAGGATACGATCCATACATTACATACATAATAAGTATAATTCTTAGTGTATTAGCATTATGCTCTAGATTATATTTTCTTAGAAAACTAATACAATTTCCTTTAAAAGAATATTTCAGTAATGTATTTCAAAGAATATTAATAACTATACCAATTATCACAGTGTTTATTTATTTAATTAAAGATTGTAATCAATCCTTAATTCAAGTAATGATTAACATTCTACTATCTACGTTTTTATCAGCCATCCTAATTTTATTATTTGGAATTAGTAGAAATGAAAAAGGTGTTATTAAATCTATAATATTGAAAAAAATAAAAAAATGAAACAAATAACATATACTGGTTTTTATGGCCATAAAAATACAGGAGACGATGCCTTTCTAGAAGTAACTGCATATTACTCAAATAAGAATAATTTTACACCTTATTTCTTAGGAGATAATTTACCTGAATTAATTTCACCATTTAAGAATTTAAGAGAGAATAGATTTGATAATTTTAAATTAAATAAGATTAATAGTAGATTAGTTTCAATAAAACCTATAGTACAATCAGATTATTTTCTTTCTGCAGGAGGATCTACATTTGGGGATCATAAAATGCATGGGTACAAAGAAATATCAAAATATATAAAGAAGTATCTGAACAAGAATTTAAAAACTGGAGGTATAGGAGTTTCGATAGGTCCATTTAAATCTGTTGAAGCAGAAAGAAGAGTTATTGAGTATATTAAAACATTAGATTTTTTAGCAGTTAGAGACAAAAAATCATTTGAGTATTTAAAAACTTTAGCCCTAGATTTCGCTCCAGTAGAAGCTTTTGATTTAGCAGCACTTTTACCAGAAATTTACAACTCATCTGTAAAGCAGAAAAACAACAACGAAAAAATTATTGGGGTTAGTTTATGCAATTACGAGATGTACTATGGCTTAGATTTAAAAAATCAAGCTCGTCGAAATAAAGTAAATATAGAATTGCTAAAGAATATAGCAAATAGAGATAAGTCAGTAAAATTTAGATTTTTTATTTTTAATGGAAATTCAAAAGTTGGTGATGAAAAGATAACATTAGAAACAATTAAAGAATCACAAATAGAAAATTACGAAATAATGAATTATCAAAATAATGTAAAAAAAGCATGGGATTTAATTAGAGAGTGTGATTTTATTATTTCAACTCGTTTACATGCAGCAATTTTTGCAGCATTTAGTAATGTTCCATTTATCTTAAATGAATATCATAGAAAATGTGTAGATTTATTAAATGATATCGAACATAATCAACTATATATAGTGGGAGATGCAGTTTTTGATGTTCACGAAATGTCAGATATAATATTAAACACTATAAATGGAGCTAAAGAATATATTAAACCTTTAAAAATACAAGAGTGTATCAGCTTAGCAAAGAGAAACTTTGAATTTTTAAAATAATGGACATTGTTACATATAATATAATAAAAGTATTTACATATATAATATATTGTATTTTTATATTCATTAGTATTTTATCTAATAAAAATATAAAAGGATTAAGTACAATATGTGTTTTAGGATTTGCAGTAATTTATATGTTTGTATTTGGTAATAGAGATTTAGAAATAGGTACCGATACTAGATCATATATTGAAAATTATAATAAGATTACACAAGGAGTACTATCATTTGAAAAAACTTCTGATACAATTTTTTATGTTTTATCCTATATTAATAATTATATAGGATTTTCAAATTTAAATATATTACTTTTTATTGCTTTTATTTTTATGTTTAATGTTGTGCTTTTTAGTGTAAAATATGGTAAATATAATTCGCTCTATATATTATTTAGTTTTGTAAGTTGTTTCTTCTTTTATAATCTTGGTACAAATATACTTAGACAAGGATTAGCTATTTCATTTTTTTTATGTAGTATCGCTTTTTTTAAAAATAAAACCTTAAAATATTTATATTTTATTTTAACAATATTATCTCATATTAGTTCTGTTTTAATTGTTGGAGTTTATTTTTTATCAAAGTATTTAAAAATAAAAACAGGAGTAATAATCTTTATAATTTCAATAATATTATCATTTTTAAAATTTGATTTTAAGTTCATAGTCAATCAAATTCCATTTTTTCAGAGATTCTTGAAATATACAGATGAGGATGGGTATTTAGCTTCAGTCTATGATGTTGGATTTAAACCAAAGTTTATAGTTTTTAATTTATTTTTTCTAATTATCGGATTATTTATAAAAAAATATATAAAATTTGAAGATGATAATTATGATAAAATATTAATTACTTTTTGTTTAGCATCTGCTATATTTTTTCTAAGCTTCAATATACCTTTTTCTGATAGAGTTGGTGTGTATTCTTGGTGTTTAATACCATTAATTATTTTCCCTATATTTTCGTACAAGTTTAAAAATATGGTGAATTATCGTTTAGCAATGTTTTTTATATTAATTATTTTCTTTTTTGCAATTCAATAACTTATGATATCAATAGTAATACCTTTATACAACAAAGAGTCTTATATAAAAGATACTTTAAAAATGATATTCAATCAAACATTTCAAAATTTTGAAATTGTAATTATTGATGATGGTTCTACTGATAATGGTCCAAAATTTATACACGAATTTTCTGATAGAAGAATCAATTTTTTTTCTAAAGAGAATGGAGGTGTTTCTTCTGCTAGAAATATGGGAATTGAAAAATCTAGTTTTGAATATATTGCATTTTTAGATGCAGATGATATATGGACAAATAATCATCTAGAAATTATTTTTAATATGATTGTAAAATATGATAAAGAAGCAGACGTATTTGTTACAAATTTTTCTAGAAAATATCCAGATGGAAGATTAATTATAAATCGTTTAGATATTAAAGAAGGAATTATAGATGATTATTTTTCTGAAGTTTTATTTAAAGATGTTATTCATACTTCTTGTGTATGTGTAAGAAAAAAAGCTTTGGATAAAGTGGGACACTTTAACACACAAGTTTCTAGAGGTGAAGATTTAGATCTTTGGATAAGATTAAATAGAGAATTTAAAACAGCATATTCACCTATTGTTACAGAATATTATTTACAAGATGCTATTAATAACAGTCGAAAAAAATTTCCAATAGACAAATCAATAGTATTTCATCTTAAAAAGGAGAAAATTCATACTAAATCCGAGAAAATCTATTTAAGAAATTTAATAATAAGAAAGAGTTTGTCCCTTATTATTAAAGAACAAAGAATTATAGATTCGATAAAATTATTATGGAATAAAAAAAATATATTAATATGAAAGAAAAAATATTTAAATTTTCGCCAGTTTTTATACAAGAATTATTGATTTCTTTATTCAATATTATAGCCTATAAGGAGAGATATGCAGGGAAATATAAAGAATTATTAAATCAATATAAACAGAATGAAGATTTACGTTTAGATGAGCTAAAAAATATACAAAAGAAAAGATTCAATAGTTTTTTAAAAGAAGCTATTCAAGATTCAAAATATTATAAAGATTATCCTTTAGTAGATATAGAACAAATCTATCAGTTACCTATTATCAGTAAAGAAGATTTAAGAACTAATATTAATGATTTTTTTACTGTAGCTAAAAAAGATGGAGTAGTTTCTAAAACGGGTGGTACGACAGGTAAATCATTAGAAATTTTATTTACAAAAGAAGGCAATAATGAGAAATTTGCCTATCTAGATTACTTCCGTGGAAAATTTGGATATGAATTAGGTAAAAAGACAGCGTGGTTCTCAGGAAAAGATCTATTGACAAATAAGGATGTACAAAATCATATTTTTTGGAAAACAGATCATAAACATAATGTTCGATATTATTCAACATTTCATATAAAGGAAGAGTATTTACAATATTATGTAAATGATTTATTAGATTATAAACCTGAGTTTTTATCGGGGTTTCCATCTACTATGTTAGAGATAGCTAAACATGGGGTGTCAAAAGGTTATCAAATGCCTAAAGGTGTAGTAAAAGCAATTTTTCCTACAGCAGAATCGATTAATCCTGAAATGAGGGAAATTATTGAGCATTTTTTTAATGCAAAAATGTTTAACCAATATTCATCATCTGAAGGTGCTCCATTTATAATTGAATGTAAGAATGGTAATCTTCATATGGATTTACAAACGGGTGTGTTTGAGGTTTTAGATGATTTTAATAAGCCTACAGATTCGGGGCGTTTAGTAATAACTTCTTTTTTTACACAAGGTACACCTTTAATTCGTTACGATATCGGTGACCGTCTAAGTTTAGAGAAGTCGAAAACATGTAATTGTGGAAACCATAATCCATTGGTAAAAGAAATTTTAGGTCGAATTGATGATTATATTTATTCTCCTGAAAATGGTAAAATAAATTTAGGGAATATTTCCAATACGTTAAAAGATACGAAAGGAATTATTAAATTCCAGGTAATTCAAGATAAATTGAATGAGATAATAATAAAATTAGTAATCGATAGCTCCATGTATGATAAAAAAGTAGAAAATAAATTTATTCAAAATTGGGTAGATCGTGTAGGTGATAATATGAAAATAGATTTAGAATTTGTGAATGATATACCTGTTGAGAAAAGTGGTAAATATAGAATGGTAAAAAACAATATTAAACACTTAATATAAATATCATGAGGAATATTGTATGTTTATTTTTTATATTATTTTTTAGTAATTTATTGTTAAGTCAATTCAAAAAATCAATTCAAGAGTCACCTTATAAATTAATAAAGACATCTACTTCAATAAACAAAAATAATTTTTATGATTTAACAAAATCTTTACCTATTAAGTATGTGAAGGATGGTAGTGTTGATTATACATACTATATTCAAAAAGCAATTGATAAATATGATAAAATTATTTTCCCAAATTTTCCTATAGCTTCCAAAGGAGTTATTTTAAGGTCAAATTCTGAAATTTTTTTTCAAGAAAACTCTAAAATACTGTTAATACCAAATAGCTTGGAGCGCTATCAAATAATAGCTTTACATGGTGTAGAGAATGTTAAATTATATAACATCAATATAGTTGGAGATAAAGGAACACATCTGGGTGTAAAAGGTGAATGGGGCTTTGGAATTGATATCAGAAAATCACAGAATATTTATATAGAAAATGCGTCTATTAATAATTGTTGGGGTGACGGAATTGTTATATCAAATTCTAGTAGAAATAATTTAAATCCTAATTCTAAAATAAATACTAATAAAATTAGTATTAATAATAGTGTAATTAATAATTCAAGAAGAAATGGCCTTTCAATTATAAGTGGCAATAATATTTCAATTAATAATTTAATTGTAAACAACACTTTTGGTACAGCACCAATGTCAGGTATTGACATTGAGCCAGATAACAATAAAGAGTTATTAAATAATATATATATCGATAATTTAAAGGTTTTTAATGCATATTCTGGGATTCAAATTCATTTGAATAACTATGCATCTAAATTTAAATCATTAGACATAAATATTTATTTAAATAAAATTGAAACTAGCAATACTTCTGTAGGTATTTTAGTGGCTGGATTTGACAAAAAGCCAGATTTGACATTGATAAATGGTAAAATAGTAATTAATGATTTATTTGTTAAAAATTCAAATAGAGAATTTGTTAAAGCGAATCAATATGGTATTTATCCAAAAATTCAATTAAAAAATTATAAATTCTTAAAAAATGGAAAAGAGCTTTATAATAATGAGATTGAGTTATTGAAGTATATAAAAGATATTAAAGGTATAGAATATAAATAAATGAAAATCGCTTTAATCGAAAACTTTGGTTCTGATTTTTATGGTGCACGCTTGCGATATGCGCTATTTTTACAACATTTCGGACACGAAGTAACAGCCATAGTACCCAACGATGGGTATGCTGATAAAATAAAAGAATCTGGGATTACAACCATAGCCTTAGATATTGATATTAGACAAAGAAGTTTAGGTTCGATGTTGTCTTTTGGTTTTCAGTTAGGCAAAATCTTTAAACGAGAAAAATTTGATGTCATCCATTTGTATCGTATGCAACCCAACATTATTGGGACACCTTTTGCTTATTGGTATGGAAAAAAAGCTAAAATAGTAAATCACATCACAGGATTGGGAGTTGCTTTTACAAAGGATTCACTTAAATTTAATGTGATAAAAACCATTATTAAAACGTTTTATAACATTAATAATACGGTATTTGGTGCACAGTTAATTTTTCAGAACGAAGAAGATAAAAAAGAATTAGGTAATCATTCCTCTTTTCAAGTAATTAAAGGAAGTGCTGTAAACGAAGATCGTTTTAATACAACAATTCAATCTTCGGCTAAATTATTAGAACAATTAAAAAAGGAATATCACTTAACAGAAGGAAAAACACTAATTTTTGTTTCTCGTTTATTAAAACAAAAAGGGTTATCTTACTTAATTGAGACAATCAATCAAATCAATCAATCAGAGAACCAAAAAATTAATTTATTAATTGCAGGTTGGATAGATCCAAATAATCCTGACTCTTTTACAGAAGAGGAGATTAAACATTATGGTGCTCAAGAAGGGGTTGTTTTTTTAGGAAAACGTAGCGATATTAATGATATTATTGCTTTAGCAGACATTGCAGTGTTACCAACCTATTACAGAGAAGGTACGCCACGATTTTTATTAGAGGCAATGGCAATGGGTAAACCAATTCTTACAACAGATATGCCAGGGTGTAATCATTTGGTGAAGGATAATAAAAATGGTGTATTAGTACAATCACAGAGTACAGAAGAAATTTTAAAAGGATTAGAATATTTATTAAATGCTGATTTAGAAAAAATGGGAATAGAAAGTAATAAATTATACCTTGAAGAATTTTCTGAAGATGTGGTGTATAACCAAATACTAAATTTATATAAAAAGTAAAACATGCATATTACCATAACAGGAGCTTCAGGATTTGTAGGTCAAAATTTATCTGTTTATCTAAAACATAAAAATCATTCGGTCCATGAGTTGTCTTTGAGAGGTAATGATTGGCAATCGAACCTAGATAAAAATTCTGAAGCAATAATTCATTTGGCTGGGAAAGCACATGATACAGAGAATACATCTGAAGAAAAAGCCTATTTCGAGATTAATAGAGATTTAACGATTGCCTTGTTTCAAGAATTTTTAAGATCCGATAGTCGAGATTTTTTTTATTTTAGTTCTGTAAAAGCGGTTGCAGATACAGCAGATGATATAATAGATGAGAACATTAAGCCCAATCCTTTAACACCTTATGGTCAGTCAAAATTCGAGGCAGAAAACTATTTATTAGCTCAGCAATTACCAGAAGGTAAACGTTTATTTATCATTCGCCCTTGTATGATACATGGTCCTGGAAATAAAGGAAATCTTAACCTTTTGTATAAGATTGTAGAAAAAGGAATTCCATGGCCGTTGTCGGCTTTCGAGAATAACCGTTCGTTTCTAAGTATTGATAATTTATCATATTTAATACATGAAATGTTATTAAATAAAGAAGTTATTTCTGGAGTATATAATTTTGCGGACGATCAATCCTTATCAACAAATCAGTTAATTGTAGCAATGAATAAAGCATTAGACCGTAAGGCTAAATTTTTATCAATACCTAAGGGATTAATTGAGAAGGTAGCAAAGTGTGGAGATGTTATTAACTTTCCACTAAATTCGGAACGATTAAAGAAATTAACGGAGAGTTACGTTGTTTCAAATCAAAAGATAAAAACAGCTTTAAATATTAAACAATTACCTTTGTCAGCAGAAGAAGGAATTATTAAAACAATAAAAAGCTTTAAGACTGGGGGTTAGTGATTAGTAATTAGGGGTTAGTAACTAGTGACTAGTAACCAGTAATTAGTAACTAATAACCATTCACCAATAACTAGGGGTTGTAATTAGTGAGTATTGATGAGTGACTAGTAACCAGTAATTAGTAACTAATAACCATTTACCAATAACAATTAACTAATAAACAATGAAAACACATAAAGATTTAGAGGTTTGGAAGCTTGCAATAGATTTTGTTTCAGAGATATACTTAATAACAAAACAATTTCCTGAGGCTGAAAAATTTGGTTTATCTACTCAGATGAGAAGAGCTTCTGTGTCTATACCAAGTAATATTGCAGAAGGTGCAGCACGCCAATCGGATAAAGAATTTATACAGTTTTTATACATTGCATTAGGTAGTACAGCGGAATTAGAAACACAATTAATTATCGCTTTTAATTTAAATTTTATTAAACAAAATCAATTAGATCAATTAATTTTGAAGCAAGAACAGATTGCTAAAATGTTAAATGGTCTTATAAAATTTATAAAAAATAAGAAATAGAGGCTAGTGACTTGCGAGGAGTAATTAGAGAGGAGTGACTAGTAACCAGTAATTAGTAACTAATAACCATTTTACCAATAACCATTCATTATTAACTAATAACTAACAATTATGACAAGATTATTCGATATATTATTTTCATTTTTTGGTCTACTATTTTTATGGCCAATCGGAATTATATTATACATTATCGGTTTATTCGATACGGGTTCACCTATTTTTATGCAAGAAAGAGTTGGGAAAGGTAAAAAACCTTTTAAACTATTCAAATTTAGAACAATGGATGTGAATACAAAATCGGTTGCCTCGCATTTGGCTTCAGGTGTGCAGATTACTAAATTCGGAGCATTCTTACGTAAATCTAAGTTAGATGAATTACCACAACTAATTAATGTGTTGGTAGGGGATATGAGTTTAGTTGGAGCTAGACCATGTTTATTTAATCAAACAGAATTGATTGAAGAACGAGAGAAAAGAGGTGTGTTTAATTATTTACCAGGAATTACAGGTTTAGGACAAATTAATAATGTCGACATGTCGACACCTGAAAAATTAGCGAAATTAGATGCTGAAATGTATCAAACCATGTCTATTGGTAATTATTTTAAATATATTTTAGCTACTGTTACAGGAAGTGGACAAGGTGATGCAGTGAAGAAATAATATAAATATATACAAGTTATAAAGAGTCTATTTCTAGACTCTTTTTTGTTATATTTGAAATAAATCTAAACATTTAATGCAAACTAAAATCTGGCTTTCATCTCCACATCTTTCAGGAAATGAAATGAAATACATTCAAGATGCTTTTGATAAAAATTGGATCACATCCATTGGTGATAATATTGACGGATTTGAGGCTGATATTCAAAAAGCGTTGAATACATCAAATCCAATCGTTGCACTAAATACTTGTACTTCTGTTTTGCATTTAGCTCTTGTGATGTTAGGAGTGAAACAAAACGATGAAATTCTTACGCAAACCTTAACTTTTTGTGGTTCTACAAACCCTATTGTTTATTGTGGTGCAACTCCTATTTTCGTCGATTCAGAAGAAGATACATGGAATATGTGTCCAGTTGCATTAGAAGAAGCAATAAAAGATCGTATCGCAAAAGGAAAAACGCCAAAAGCAATTTTAGCAGTTCACTTGTACGGAATGCCATATAAAGTAGACGAAGTACATGCTGTTGCTGATAAATATAACATTCCTGTGATAGAAGATGCTGCAGAAGCATTGGGTTCTACGTTCAAAGGTAAAGCTTGTGGTACGTTTGGTCGTTTTGGAGGTTTGTCGTTTAATGGAAATAAAATTATTACAACTTCTGGTGGTGGAGCATTAGTTTGTCAAACACAAGAAGATAAAGATAAAGCAGTCTTTTTAGCAACGCAAGCACGTGATAACGCACCACATTATCAACATTCGCATATTGGGTACAATTACCGTATGAGTAATATTACAGCAGGTATCGGTCGTGGACAAATGGAAGTTTTAGCGGATAGAGTAGCAGCTCGTCGTGCAATGAATCAATTCTACCAAGAGTTGTTTGCGGATATTGATGGCGTAACGGTATTTACAGAACCAAGTTCTGATTATTTCTCTAACCATTGGTTGTCAGCGATTTTAATTGATCCAAAAGTAGCAGGGAAAACACGTGAAGATTTGCGTTTAGCTTTCTTGGAAGATGATATCGAATCTCGTCCATTATGGAAACCAATGCACATGCAACCTGTATTTGCAGATGCACCTTATTATGGAGGAACAGTAGCAGAAGAATTATTCGAAAATGGATTATGTTTACCTTCTGGTTCTAATTTGACAGATGCAGAACGTGAACGAATTACAGCTAAAGTAAAAGAAGTATTTGGGAAATAATTTTCAAAAATAAGATATCAATCAAATCCTCTTAAGTTTCTTAGGAGGATTTTTATTTATAAGAATTAGACGTTTTTAATAAAAGTCCTCGAATAATTTGTTATAAGTTGATTATCGGTTAAATTTGTAATCAAATTGATCAGAAATTATGATTGACCAAATCAAACAATATATTGAAGAAGTAAAAAACTTCCATTCAACAAATGCTGCTGAAATTGAAGAATTCAGAATTAAATTTTTAGGAAAAAAAGGAATTTTAACAGACTTGTTTACACAGTTCAAATCTGTTCCGAATGAACAAAAAAAGGAATTTGGTCAAGTTGTGAATGAATTAAAAACATTGGCAACTGAAAAATCAACTGTTCTTAAAAATGAAATCTCAAACGAAGGAAAAACTGATTCTTCTTTAGATTTAACACGTCCTGGAGAGCCTTTTACATTGGGTTCTCGTCATCCAATTAATATTACAAAAAATCGTATTATCGAGATTTTTAATCGCATTGGATTCAGCGTTTCTGAAGGGCCAGAAATTGAAGATGATTGGCACAATTTTACCGCATTAAATTTGCCAGCACATCACCCTGCGAGAGATATGCAAGATACATTTTTCATCGAAACTGATCCAGATATTGTGTTGCGTACGCATACATCGTCTACGCAGATTCGTCATATGGAGAAAAATCAACCGCCCATGCGTTTCTTAGCGCCAGGTCGTGTTTACCGTAACGAAGCGATTTCGTCTCGTTCGCATATGATGTTCCACCAAATCGAAGGTTTATACATCGACGAAGGTGTTTCGTTTGCAGATTTGAAACAAACGTTAAGTTATTTTACAACTGAGTTATTTGGTAAATCTGAAATTCGTTTACGTCCTTCATATTTCCCTTTTACAGAGCCTTCTGCGGAGGTTGACGTGTATTGGGGATTAGAAACAGAAACTGATTATCGTATGACAAAAGGTACAGGTTGGTTAGAAATTATGGGATGTGGAATGGTAGATCCTAACGTTTTGCGTAATGTTGATATCGATCCTGAGAAATATTCGGGTTATGCATTCGGTATGGGAATTGAGCGTATCGCGTTATTATTATACCAAATTGGGGATATCCGTTTGTATACAGAAAATGATAAACGTTTCTTAGAGCAATTTCAATCGGAGTTATTCTAAGATAGAAAATATTATAAACAAAAAATCCTGTTCAATTGAGCAGGATTTTTTTATTGGAATAATGTTTTAAATAATATATTAGAGATTATATCCTTTAGTTTTAATTTTCATAAAAAAGCATTTAGAAATTGTCATGCCGAGACATCACTCTATTTATTTACAAAGTAATAATTAATGTAATCGTCCTATTAAAAATGGCCTTAAATCTATGACGTTAAGAAAATAATTGAATGTAACGTTAAAAAGATTTTAGCCTGTAGGGTTTTTAAAATCTTTAGTGAAATGAAAGTATTTTTAGTCTAATAGATTTACAGCCTTGACTTTTTGGTTACTTTTTAGTCAAGTAAAAAGTGACATAAAATATAAGGAATATCTAATTATATGATGTGTTTAATTTTCATAAAAAAGCATTTAGAAATTGTCATGTCAAGCTTGTTGAGACATCTCAATTATTATTTAAGTATTGATTTAACATTTTTCTTATCAATTTGTTGATTGTTGACTTCTACGAAATAATCTTGTTGCCAATTTTGAGTTTTCTCCGCTTGTTTATTTTCAGGTTTTACCCAATTCGGATAAACTCTAAAACCTCTTTTTCCTTCTTTTTTAATTGAGGTCAAAATATTCTTTTCAATTAAAATTGATGTCGGAAAAATATAAAAACCTAGTTTAGAATCATCTTCTGCAGCAATAATGTAATAATCAAAACCATCATTTTCGTCAAAAGGTTCGGTTTGTTTAGCTGTATTTCGTTTCCATAACGTTACAAATTGACCAACTTTTTTAGGTGTAATTTTCGCTTTTCTAAATTTTATAGAAATTTCTTTAACATTGAAATTATAACCTATATATTCGTCACATTCTGCATCTTTTTCAAGAGTTGAAATGGATAAATTCGAAGATTTTAGAACAAAATCCTCGAATTGTTGAATAATTTCAGTCATTTATTTCAATTGTTGATAAAAGTATAAATCATAAGTTGGAAATAAATTTGGATAGAAAATCTTTCCTAAATCATTCAAAATAATATCAGGACGAAGAATTCCTTGTTCAAAATAATCATTCGAACCTTTTGCATTCATACGTTTGTTGTAAGCGTACACATTTCCTTTCTTAAATGCATCAAACCACGCATAGTTTGGATAAGAAGCTTTCATTTCTGCCAACGTATTTACGTTTGTAACATTGATCCAATAATTTGCAGATTTTCCAGCTGTATAAACTTCTTCAAATGTTAAGCTCAAACTATTTTCACCTGTTTTATTCTTGAAAATATAATTTCCTTTCGCATCGTCTATTAATTTTGCTTGCAACAAGTCATTTGTCGGAACGTACCAAATGTCGCCATACATTGTATTCACAATTGTTGAAATGTTGCCTTTGGCTTTGGTTTGAATGATATTTTTGATGGAGTCGTAATTATTTTTAACCGTTTCTACGCGTTTTTCAGCTTCTGTATCTTTTCCGAATAATTTTCCGAAAACCTTCAAATACTCAACTTGTCCCAATGGGTTTTGCTCTTTGTATTCATCTAAATACAATACTTTTATTCCATTTTGTTCTAATTGTTGATGAAATTTTGCTAAAACAGGATTAGAACTTGCGATAATCAATTGTGGTTTATTTTTTAAGATAATTTCTGTGAATAGTTCGTTTGAATTTCCAACTTTTAAGATTGATTTATTCGCAATTCCTTCTGCTATTTTAGGATTGTAAATAAAATCTGCATCGCAAACTCCTTTGATTAAGTCAAGACTTCCTAATTGATCTAAAAACGTAACGGCAGATGAAGTTTCAACCATCACAGTTTTGATAGGCAAGTCTTTTTTATCAAATGAAATTGTATTTCCAGAAGATTTTATCGTGATTGTTTGGTTGTTTTCTTCGATAGAAATATTTTTTGCAAACTGAAAAGTTGTATTTTCTTGTTCAGTTTTAACAGCTTCTTTTGACTGTTTACAACTACTAATGGCAAGAAGAACGAATGAGGTTAGAATAAATTTTTTTATCATTTGGATTGAATTTAGAGAAAGCAAGTTAAGAATTCTGTTAAAATCTTAAAAAAAATATTTTTGTAAGCAATTGATTCGTTGTAAATTAAATTATTGTTAAAAATTTTTCTCGAAAAGCTTAGGTTTTTACGATAAAAGAGCTGTATATTTGCATTCGAAAATAAAGGAAAATACTTTCAATTATTTCAAACGGCCGAGTGGCGCAACTGAATAGCGCACTTGATTACGGCTCAAGAGGTTACAGGTTTGAATCCTGTCTCGGTCACAAAAATGCTCAGCGGCAATCGTTGAGCTTTTTTTATGAATGTTAAATTCTATTGTTATCAATAAAAAAGTCCATCTACAAATTGTAAATGGACTTTTTGGATTTTTATTATTTCTTTCTGAAGTAAACTTCAATAGGAACTCCTTCAAAATTGAATTCCTTTCTCAATTGATTTTCGATAAATCGTTTGTAAGGATCTCTAATATATTGCGGCAAGTTACAGAAAAACGCAAATTGAGGCGTTTTTGTAGGTAACTGCGTTACATATTTGATTTTGATGTATTTTCCTTTTACTGCAGGTGGAGGTGTAATCTCGATAATCGGTAACAAGGTTTCGTTTAATTTACTTGTTTTGATACGACGACTACGGTTCTCGTAAACTTCGATAAATGTATCCACAGCTTTCAAGACACGTTGTTTTGTAAGAGCCGAGATAAACAACACAGGAACGTCTGTAAAAGGCGCAATACGTTTTAGAATAGCATCTTTGTATTCTTTCATTGTATTGGTTTCTTTTTCCAATAAATCCCATTTGTTGATTAAGATGACCACACCTTTTCGGTTACGTTCTGCTAAATAAAGAATATTCAAATCTTGTGCTTCAATACCACGTTCTGCATCAATTACTAAGACACAAACGTCGCATTCTTCGATTGCACGAACCGAACGCATGACAGAATAGAATTCTAAATCTTCGCTAACTTTTCCTTTTTTACGCATTCCGGCAGTGTCTACCAAAACAAATTCGTGTCCAAATTTATTGTACAACGTTTCGATAGAATCACGTGTTGTTCCTGCGATATCGGTTACAATATTACGTTCTTCACCTAATAATGCATTGATTAATGTAGATTTTCCAGCATTTGGACGACCTACGATTGTAATTTTAGGTAAACCTTCGAATGGATCAATGTGTTCTTCTTCTGTAAAACAATCTACCACATCATCTAATAATTCACCTGTTCCACTTCCGCTCATTGCAGCGATTGTGTACATTTTTTCGAATCCTAAGTTATAAAACTCATAAGAATCGTCTAAATTTTTGTTGGTATCGACCTTATTCACAACTAAGAATGTAGGCTTCTTAGTGCGTCTTAAAAGGTTGCCAACTTCCTTATCCATATCCGTTAAACCAACTTGATTGTCTACCATGAACAAAATTACATTTGCTTCATCAATAGCTAATTCAACTTGCTTGCGGATCTCTTCTTCAAAGGTATCATCTGAACCAACGACATACCCTCCGGTATCGATTACGGTAAACTCTTTTCCATTCCAATCAGATTTTCCATAGTGACGGTCACGTGTAACACCAGAAGTGTCATCAACGATAGCTTGTCTTTTTTGGATCATTCTGTTGAAGAACGTAGATTTACCAACGTTTGGTCTTCCTACAATTGCAACTATATTTGACATTTTGCAAAGGTATAATTTTTAGAATTATTTTTTACATTAATTTTTTGATTGAGAAAGTATTGTAAATAAAAAAGGTTAGATAAACTCTAACCTTACTCCATTTTTATTTTACAACTTTAAGAAGTTCTTTTTCAGCAACCACTTTTCTAAGTCCGGAACTTGAGAAACGGTGGTCTCTTGAATTGTAATACAATTCGATTCCTTTTTCTTCACAATATTTACGTCCTGTAAAGTTTTTGTCTTGGTATTCAATCCCTAAAATACGCACATCAATTTTGAAAGATCTCAAAACATCTTCTAAATCCTGTTCTGTTGCATAAGGCACAATTTCATCGACGAATTTGCAACCTTTGAGCTGAATGTAACGCTCTACAACAGTTTGTGTCGGTTTGTTTTTTTCTGGTCGATCTAATGTTGGATCTGTTTGTAAACCTACAATCAAATAATCGCAATGTTGTTTTGCGTCTTCTAGCATTTTGATATGTCCCGCATGAAGCAAATCAAAAGCACTAAATGTAATTCCGATTTTCATAGTCAATCAGTTTAGTCTTTTATAATTAGTTTTTATTAATCTTCAGATGATCGGTTGTAATCATCTTCAATGCGAATGATGTCTTCTTCTCCAAAATACGTACCATGTTGAACTTCGATAAAAATTAATGTTTCATTACCTATGTTCTGAATACGATGTTTTGCTTTTAATGGAATAATAACGACTTCACCCGCTTTGTATTCATATTCTTTATCATCAAGTGTCACCATTGCGGTTCCCTGAACAATTGTCCAAACTTCTGCACGATGATTGTGATATTGGTAAGACAAACGCCCGCCAACATTCACTTCTATTCTCTTCAATTTATATATATCGGTGTCCTCTAATACATAGTAAGAACCCCAAGGTCTATTTCCTATTTCCATGTTTTACGCAATTTACGGAATATTTAGATGCAACTCTAAAATACTCGATGAATAAATTGTTATGTTCATTCAAAAAAAAAACCTCAAACACATGCTTGAGGTTTTATAAATGTGGTGGTGCCTCCAGGAATCGAACCAGGGACACAAGGATTTTCAGTCCTTTGCTCTACCAACTGAGCTAAGGCACCGTCATTTTGGATTGCAAATATAAGAAGGTTTATTTATCATTTCCAAAATTATTTTTAAATATTTTCTATTAATTTTTTAAGCAGTTGATTTTTATTCATTTATTTTTATAAAAATTACGAATCGATTACAAATGGAATGGTCTATCACACTTTTGCACATCTGGAATTTTATCAAAGAATGGTATTGGGTTCCGCTTACCGTCCTTTATATAATGGTGATTGTTACTATTTTGATCGAAAATCGAAACCCTACTAAAACAATTGCATGGATATTAGTAATTGTTTTTCTACCGTTTATTGGAATAATCCTATATTTTTTCTTTGGACAGAAATTTAAAAAAGATGAATTTTTTAAACGAATAGATAAGAATCATCAAAAAATCATCAATGAAAAATGGGCTGAAATGGATCAATCTGTTCAAGATGATTTAGATAAAGTAAATGCAAGAATTGGTTCATTGTCGCAGGTTTATCGTTATTTAAACAATGCAAGAGTTGCTTATCCTGCAACAAATAATAAAGTAAAGTTGTTGACAAATGGAGAAGATAAATTCCCTCTTTTTTTAGAAGCTTTACGAGAAGCGAAAGATCATATTCATCTTGAATATTACATTTTTGATGAAGATCATATTGGAAATGAAATCATTGATATTCTGATTGAAAAAGCTAAAAATGGTGTAGAAGTTCGTGTAACTGCGGATGATTTTGGATCATCAAAACTGAATAAACATCACTCAAGATTTGATGGAACAGGTGTGGAGTTTCAGACATTTTTACCTGTTCGATTTTCGTCTTTAGCGAATTCTAATTACCGTAATCACCGTAAAATTTTGATTGTTGATGGTAAAAAAGCATTTTTAGGAGGAATTAACATTAGTGATAAATACATCAATCAAAATGGTGTAATAAGTCCAAATAATAAGATTTATTGGCGTGATACTTCTGTGATGATTGAAGGCGATTCTATCAATAGTTTGCAATTGCATTTTTATCTAAATTGGATGATGACGGAAGGCAAAAAGTATAATATTTCTGATCCAAAATATTTTTATTCAAGTAAAGAAAAGAACGATTTTTCAACGGTTAGTTTTGGACTTTCTTCACCAGGAAGTGATTTACATTCGGCAATGGAAGCGATGGTTCTGGCAATTACTTTGGCGAAAAAGAAAGTGCAATTGTGCACGCCATATTTTATACCAAGTGACGAATTTAAAACAGCGATGATGATTGCTGTTTCGAGCGGAGTAGAAGTGGAGTTGATTATACCTAAAAAAGGCGATTCTATTGTAGTGCAACAAGCGTCATTATCATTCCTAAAACCTTTGATGAAGCGGGGTGTAAAAGTTTATTTATACGAAAAAGGATTTATTCACGCCAAAACAATAACGGTTGATGATAAATTGGCTTTTATTGGAACAGTGAATTTAGATTATCGTAGTTTTATGATTAATTTCGAGATTACTTCGGTGATTGAAAACACGACGTTATTGCAACAAATGAGTGCTCAATTTGATATAGATAAAGAGGATTCAGAATTATTAACGCTAGAAAAATGGGAAAATAGACCTTGGTATTACCGTGCATTTGCATCAATTTGTAGATTGTTAGCACCGATATTGTAAATATTTATTACATTCGATTTTAGATCAAGGTAATATGAAAAAGCTATCTTTATTAACAATTGGAAAAATTGCTATAGGTGCAGTTCTAGCTTATGGTTTTCTAAATTTTATAGATCAACCAGATGTTATGATTGAATCTTTTAAAACTGGATTTTTAGAAGGAATCTTAGGAAAATAAAACAAAAACCTCCACATCAATTAAAGTAGAGGTTTTTGTTTTTTATTGATTTTTAAAATCTTCGATTTCTTTTCTAATTTCTTCATATCGACTTCTCAAATCGTCTGAAATATTATTCGGGATATCTTTTATTTTCTTCAATTGAAGCGAAATAAAAATAGCAAATAATCCTGATGAAATTACAGCTAATCCAAGCCAAGCTACTGCTGTTAAACCTGCTAATTGTGGAGATGATAATAAAATTAGGGAAATGATTAATCCAATAATAGCTAAGAACAGAGAAATTCCCCAATCTTTTACGCCATAATTTTTTAGGTCGAAAGCATAACTAATTCCAGAAATTGAGCGGAATAAAATTAAAAATCCAACATAATAAGCAAAAACTTCTAAACTTAGAATTGGATTTACAACTAACATAAATCCAACAATAGTTGTAATAATTCCATATGTCAATGTCCAGCCCCAACTATCAATTTCATCTTTGTTTGAGATCGAAAAAACAATTTCCGAAATTCCAGAGAATAAAAAAGATACAGCAAAAAATACTGAAAGTGCAACATACGATGCTGTTGGAAATGCGAATGTATAAATTCCAAGTCCAACGAATAATAATCCAATGATTAATAAAATCCACCAATATTTGACAGAATTTTTGATTGATTTGTAAAAAGTACGAGCCATTTTGAAAAAAAATATTTAAAATTATAGACTTAAAATTAAGAAATATTCTAATTAAACCTCTATTTTTTTGTTTTTTTATAATGATTATTGATTTCTTAAAATTCAGGATTTATTTCATGCTTACTAAAAATTAAATACTCTTAACTTTGAAGTTCGCTTAAAAATCAACGAAAATGAAGTATGGAATAGAGGCGGCTTCTATCTACGTTCCGCATATATATTTACCAATAAAAGATTTAGCAATTCAACGCAATATTGATCCTGATAAACTTGAAATTGGTTTGGGTTTAAAGAAAATGTCTGTTTTAGATGTTCATGAAGATACAGCAACTATCGCTGCGAATGCTTTGTTGAAATTAATCACAGATTTTGATATAAATCCAACTGAAATCGGACGAATTTATTTAGGAACAGAAAGCGCTTTAGATGGAGCAAAACCAACCGCAACTTATGCAGTACAATTGGTAGAATCTGTTTTGGCTAAACAATTTGGTGAACGACCTTTTAGACATACAGATGTTGTGGATATGACGTTTGCGTGCGTGGGTGGAGTAGATGCGATGCACAATTCTATCGATTATGTTCGTGTAAATCCAGCTAAAAAAGCAATTGTAATTGCAGCCGATTATGCAAAATATGGCTTAGAATCGACGGGAGAATATACGCAAGGTGCTGGTGCAGTAGCGATGTTAATCTCGAATCAACCAGATTTGATTGCGTTTGATAACAATTGGGGAATTGGAATGGAATCTGTTTTTGATTTCTTTAAACCACATCAATCAACTTCTGATGAAGCGATTTTGAATGCTTTAGGAACAACAAAATCTGAAATCGAAATTTTTTCAGATGAACCAGTTTTTGAAGGGCAATATTCTAACGAATGTTATAAAAATAGAGTTAGAGAAGCTTATTTCAACTTTAAAGATGAGGCTAAAATAGAAGGTAAATTGTACGAAAGTTGGCGATATATTGCTTTTCATCTGCCTTATGCATTTCAAGGAAAAAGAATGTTTTCGGATGTTTTTGCATTAGAAAATGATCAAGATAATTCGAATGATAACTTGAAAGTTGTTTCAAAATCGGATGAATATAAAGCCTTAATCAAAGAAAAAGTAGAACCAACTCAACGTGCTTCTTCTGAGATCGGAAATATGTACACAGCTTCAGTTTTTACAGCATTTTTATCGGCTCTACAAGTAAGCGCAGATAGCAATGAAGAATTAAATGGAAAAACAGTTGGTTTTATTGCGTATGGTTCTGGATCTAAATCGAAAGTTTTTCAAGGACAAATTGGTGAAGGTTGGAAGAATGTGATGAATAAAATGGATTTGTTCACTTATTTAAATAAAAGAGAAGCAATTTCTTTTGAACAATACCAAGATTTACACAATAAAAATCTGAAAACATCTATTAATGATTCGAAAGGTTTTGCTTTAGATCGCATTGAAACTGAAATTCCAGATTTGAAAGGTGCAAGATATTATACTTTTAAAGGATAAAACATAAAAAAATCCGCTCATTTGAGCGATTTTTTTTATACTATTTTCTGCTTCCATTTCCCTCGTTTAAAGAGAATAAATGCTAAAATTGCAATAAACGTTTCCGAAACAGGAATTGCTATAAAAACGCCTTCTTCCTTCAAATTGAAATGATACGTTAACATATACGCTAATGGAATTTGGAATAACCAAAATCCAACAAAATTGATAATCGTTGGCGTCATTGTATCGCCCGCGCCGTTAAAAGCATTCATCATTACCATTCCAATTCCGTATAATAAAAAACCAGTTGCAAGAATGTACATTCCTTCTTTTGCAACGATTTTGATATGTTCTTCTGTTGTAAAAATTGAGACTAAATAATTGCTTAATCCATAGAAAATAACACTTACAATCAACATGTAAATGATGTTAAATTTCATGGTCATAAGGACTGATTTTTCTGCTTTTTCGGGATCTTTATTTCCTAAGTTTTGACCAACTAAAGTTGCCGCAGCATTGCTCAATCCCCAAGCAGGTAACATAAAAAACATCATCAGTCGTAAAGCTGTTTGATAACCAGATGAGGCAATTTCTCCACCAGATTGAGCAACAATTCGCGCAAGAATAATCCAACTACAACTAGCAATAATGTATTGTACAATAGCTGGTACTGCAATTTTTACAATATTGATAATTAGTTTAGATTTTGGAACGAAATAACTCCATTTGATTTGAATTAATGAATCTTTTTTCGTTAAACCATACAATTGATAAACCACACCACCACTTCTACCAATTGCAGTAGCTAAGGCTGCTCCTTCTAATCCCATTTCAGGAAAAAAGAACCATCCGCGAACAAGAATTGGACACAAAATAATATTGATTCCGTTAGCTAACCACAAACTTTTCATCGCAATTGCTGCATTCCCAGCTCCACGAAAAATTCCGTTAATCAAGAATAATAAGACAATTGATAAACAACTTACCATCATTATTTTAGTGAAATTCTTACCGTATTCAGCAGCTTGTTCAGTTGATCCCATCCAAATCAATAAATCTTTGGAGAATATAAATCCGAAAATACTCAACAGAATTGTAATGATAATCGATAATAAAATTGCTTGCGAAGCGCTTTCTGATGCTTTTTCGGGTTTCTTTTCTCCAATTCTTCGTGCAATAATGGCAGTTGCAGCCATACTTATTCCTATTGAAATCGAATAAACAATTGTTAATAAAGATTCTGTAAGACCAACGGTTTGTATGGCGAAAGCGCTTTCTTTTAAATGTCCTACAAAATATAAATCGACCAATGCAAAGACAGATTCCATCACCATTTCGAACATCATCGGAATTGCTAATAGAAAGACTGATTTTTTGATTGGTAACGCGGTTAAATCTAAGTTTTCGCTTGAAAAAGATTGTTTAATTAACGAAAAAATAGACCCAATTTTGGCTGTTAAAGACTTTTCTACAGTCATTTTTTTGGTTTTAAAAAAATTAAAAATACTTGATAAATTTTTAAATCAAAATGAATTTAACGTTAAGTTGCCGCGAAGTTGTAAGTATTCATTTCAATTAAAATCTGAGAGGATTTTGCCCAAAAATAAATCATTTTTTTCAATACCAATTTATCTTTTTGATTTTATTATCTTTACCAAAACAGCTATACTAAGAAGAAATGAAAAAAACTGCTTTTATTTTATTTAATGTTGCCCTTATGGTAGGAGTGAATGCACAGAGTTATAAGAAAAAGTATCCAGATTCAAAAAAAATTGATCATGTTGATACGTATTTTGGAGAGAATGTACAAGATCCATATCGTTGGTTGGAAGATGATTTGTCTGAAGATACTAAGAAATGGGTAATTGAACAAAATAAAGCAACTTATGCTTATTTGAATGAAATTCCATTACGTACACAATTGAAAAAATCGTTGACGGATATCTGGAATTACGAGAAAATTTCGACTCCTTTTAAAGAAGGAGATTATACGTATTACTACAAAAATGATGGTTTACAACAACACTCAGTTTTGTACCGTAAATTAGGTGAAAATGGAACAGAAGAAGTTTTTTTAGATCCGAATAAATTCTCGAAAGATGGTTCTGTTTCGTTGGCTGATGTTAGCTTTTCTAAAGATGGAAGCTTAGTTGCCTATTCAATTTCAGAAGGTGGATCAGATTGGAGAAAAGTAATTGTTCTTAACGCAAAAGATAAAACACAAGTTGGAGAAACATTGATTGATGTTAAATTCTCTGGAACAGCTTGGAAAGGAAACGACGGTTTCTACTATTCGTCTTATGATAAACCAAAAGGATCTGAATTATCTGAGAAAACAGATCAACACAAATTATATTACCACAAATTAGGAACAGCTCAGAAAAAAGATCAATTGATTTTTGGAGGAGCAGAAACACCTCGCCGCTATGTTGGTGCTTATTTGACGGATGATGAGCGTTTCTTAATTATTACAGCTGCAAATACAACAACTGGAAATGAGTTGTATTATCAAGATTTGTCTCAAGCAAATAGCCCAATCAAAACAATTGTGAATAATTTTGATACAAATACTTCTGTGATTGATAATGATGGAGAGACTTTCTACATTTTTACAAATAACAAAGCACCTAATAACAAGGTTGTAAAAGCTACAATCTCAGATTTGAGCGAAGCTGCTTGGCAAACCGTTATTCCAGAAACTGAAAATGTATTATCTGTTTCTACAGGAGGAGGTTATTTATTTGCTAAATACTTAAAAGATGCAATTTCGGTTGTAGAGCAATACAAATATGATGGATCAAAAGTTCGTCAAATTACATTGCCTGGAGTTGGTTCTGCATCAGGATTTGGAGGGAAAAAATCAGAGAAAGAAATCTATTTCGGATTTTCAAATTATATCACACCTTCTACAAGTTACAAGTACAATGTAGAATCAGGTTCTTCAGATGTTTACATTAAACCAAATGTGAAATTTAATTCAGATGATTATATTTCAGAACAAGTTTTTTATACGTCAAAAGATGGAACAAAAGTTCCGATGATTATTACGTATAAAAAAGGATTGAAGAAAAATGGTAAAAATCCTACAATCGTTTATGGATACGGAGGATTCAATATTAGTTTAACGCCAGGATTTAGTCCAGCAACTGCTGCTTGGATTGAAAATGGTGGAGTTTACGCTGTTCCAAACCTACGTGGAGGTGGAGAATATGGTAAAAAATGGCACGATGGAGGGCGTCAATTCAATAAATTGAATGTTTTTAATGATTTTATAGCAGCAGCAGAATATTTACAGAAAAACAACTATACTTCGCCAGATTATACTGCATTATCAGGAGGATCTAACGGAGGTTTATTAGTTGGAGCAACAGAAACAATTAATCCAAAAGTAGCAAAAGTAGCATTGCCTGCGGTTGGTGTTTTGGATATGTTACGTTATCATACATTTACTGCTGGTGCAGGTTGGGGCTATGATTACGGAACAGCTGATGATAGCAAAGAAATGTTCGAGTATTTGAAAGGATATTCACCAGTTCACAATGTAAAAGAAGGAACATGTTATCCTGCTACATTAGTCACAACAGGAGATCATGATGATCGTGTAGTTCCTGCGCATTCGTACAAGTTTGCGGCAAATTTACAAGCGAAACAAGCGTGTGATAATCCAGTTTTAATCAGAATTGAAACGAAAGCTGGTCACGGAGCAGGTCGTTCGACAGAAGTTGTGATCAATGAAACAGCTGATAAGTATGCCTTCACTTTGTGGAACATGGGAATCAAAAAATTGAAATAATTATAATTTAATTCATTCAAAACCATCTGATTATTCAGGTAGATTTTTTAATTTTATAGGGTTAAAAATTTTAAAAATAATGAACACAAAAACATACGCAGCGTTTAATGAAACTGATCCATTAGCGCCACACACAATAGAACGTCGACATTTACATGCGAAAGATATTTTTATAGATATCGAGTATTGTGGAGTTTGTCACAGCGATATTCATACAGCGAAAGGCGATTGGGGAAAACCAAATTATCCAGTTGTTCCAGGGCACGAAATTATTGGTCGAGTAAAAGAAATTGGTTCTGATGTAACAAAGTTTAAAGTTGGAGATTTGGTTGGAGTAGGTTGTATGGTCGAATCTTGTCAACATTGTCATTCTTGCGACGAAGGTTTGGAGCAGTATTGTGAAAATGGTTTTACAGGAACGTACAATTCTAAAAACTCGAAACATGGTGGAATCACTTACGGTGGTTATTCAGAAAACATCGTGGTAGAAGAAGATTTTGTGCTTCATGTACCCGAAAATATCGATGTAAAAGCTGCTGCGCCATTGTTGTGTGCGGGAATTACAACTTGGTCACCTTTACGTCATTGGAATGTAAAATCGGGCGATAAAGTTGGTATAATTGGTCTTGGAGGTTTGGGACATATGGGTGTTAAATTTGCAAAAGCAATGGGTGCTCATGTTGTAATGATTACAACATCCGAATCTAAAGGTGAGGATGCAAAGAAACTTGGAGCTGATGAGGTTTTGATTTCGAAAGATGCAACACAAATGAAAGCGCATGCAAATTCATTTGATTTTTTATTGAATACAATTCCTGTAAAACACGATGTTAATCCATATTTACAATTATTAAAATTAGATAAAACAATGTGTATGGTTGGAGCTATCGAGCCTTTAGATGCTATTCACGGAGGTTTATTGATTATGAAACGTCGTAATTTGGCAGGATCTTTAATTGGAGGAATCAAGGAAACACAAGAAATGTTAGATTTTTGTGGAGAACACAATATTGTGTCTGATGTAGAAATGATCGATATTCAAAACATTAATGAAGCATACGAACGTATGATGAAATCTGATGTGAAATATCGTTTTGTGATTGACATTAAATCACTGAAAGAATCTTAATCTTAGATATAGAAACAAAAAAATCCGCTCAACGAGCGGATTTTTTTGAGTTTTTAAGTTCTATTTCGCAACAGAATCTTTTGTTGTTTCTGCTGGATTTACAGTTTTCGAAGAATCTACCGTAACTCCTTCTACAGAATCTGCCGCAGGAATCTCTGCTTTTTCAACATTTACAGAATCTTCAATAACTGTTGTTGGTTCTCCTACACTTGTTGGTTCTTGTTTACAAGAAATTGCTGTGAAAGAAATCGCTGCGAAAGCGAATAACGCTAATTTTTTCATTTGATTTTTTTGTTTAATCTATTCTACAAATTATTTTTTCTCTGTTGTTGTAGTCGTAGTTGTTTCAACTTTTACAGGAGTTTCATTTACAACTGCCGAATCTTTGATAACAACAGAATCTTTTCCTACAGAGTCAATTTTTACAGAATCTTCGATTGTTGTAATCGTGTCATTTTTTACTTCTGTTTCAGTTTTTGTTTCTTTCGATCCAAATAAATTACAAGATGTTAGACCAAATGAAGTTCCGATTACTCCTAATACGATTACGTTTAATGCTAATTTTTTCATAACTTTAATTTTTGATATGTTTAATTGATTTTTTGTTTTTCTTGATTTTTCAATCATTTTGTTGAACCAAAGTTAAGCAGACATCAAAGTTTTTTGAAGCAAAATAGTTGTAAGATGATTGTAATCCAATCATCTAATATTCAACAAATGTTTTACAACAAAAGAAATCATTTAACAACGCATTAATAAAGAAATACAACTCAACATATCAAAAAAATTATTTTATTTGTAGTTGTATTAAAAGACAATTTGTAAAATCGAAATTATTTTACAAAATACTGAAAACCAACTTTATAAATTTTATTTTTTGAGCAAATTTACAGATATAGAAATTTTCGAAATTCTGAAAAAAACGATTTCAAATCGATTTTTGGAAGAAAATTCTGCTCAATCCGAAAATATCTCCGATTGGAAGGGGCAAGAAATTACATCTTTTCAAGACGATTTATTCAATAAAACCAGATCTACTGTTAGTGAAAAATGGTTTTATACGTATTTTAAGTCAGATTTTAAGAAACTTCCGCGTATTGATATGCTCAATCTTTTGGCGCAATATTGTGGATATAAAAATTGGGCACACTTTCTTAATGTTCAGAAAATCGAACATTTTGGTCCAAATAAGACTGAAGAATCGACGATTGAAGTAACAGAAAACGAAAATTTTTCATCAGAACATATAATTCCAGAAGAATCTGAAGTAGAGATTCCAGCAGATGTTAAACCATCAACAGAAAAAGAAATAATTCCGGTAAAAGAGGAACCTGTTAAAACAAAACCCAAGCTAAAATTGATTTCGATAATAGCAGCAGCAGTTGTTTTGTTGAGCGGAATTGGAGCAACTATTTATTATTCAATTTTTGGTCAGCGAGAATATGAATTTTGTTTTGTAGATTCGGATAGACAAGCTGCAATTACCAATTCTGTTGAGGTTACAATTATTAGAGATGGTTTTACGCCACTTTATTTATCGACCAAAACAGGTTGTATCAAATTCGAATCGCAAAAAGATACAATCAAGATGTTTGTGAGTTCGCCTTACTATAAACAAGATACATTTAAGGTTAATTTGCATCAATATAATCAGCCAGAAAAGCTTTTGTTAGAGCCAGATGATTATAAGATTATGCTGTATTATTATTCGAATTCAGCAAAAGATTTGAAACAACGAATTTCTAAGCTAAATCAAATGATTGCGGATGATGCGTTGATTTATCAAGTGTATGACAATGATTTTTTTGGTGTAGAGATTCTTTCGAAACAACAATATATCAATTTAGTTACAATGCCTACGACATCGTTAAAGAATTTTTCTTTGATCGAATCGGAAAGGAAAAATGGAAAAATTGTGAAATTAAAATTTAAAATCCAGCAAGATGAGAACGATAAGTAAAATAGTTCAGTTTAGCATGATATTGCTGATGAGTGTTTGGATGATATTTTCGTGCAAAGACGATAAATATAAAGGAGATTATAACCCAGAAGCAATAAAAGGTTACAAAAACGAAGCATCGACAGTAAGTAATAAAATGGATTCGGTAGAAGCTGTAAATTTTATTGCAAAGCAAAAATTGCGCGAGTTTTTCGAGCTTTCGGCACTGGCATCTAATACCAATGATACGGTTGTTGATAGTTTGTTGAGAGATCAATTGTTATCTTATTTTCCTAAAAAAGATACGACCGAAATATTTTCGTTATTGAGAGAACTTCGTTCAAAAAAAGTAACATTTACTTCCGTTTCTAAATTTGCAATTTTACCAAAAGATTCAATTACACCTGACTCTATCAAGCGAATTGCGTATACAATTAATTATTTCAATTCGGATAAAAAGTTAATCGAAACCAATAATCATGTTGGGGTATTTGTGTTAAAACAAGAGCCGATCAAATTTCAACGAGAGTTTAAATTCTATTTTAGAACGTTAAATGATAAAAAAGACTCGATTCAGAAAGATTCAATTCCGTCTGGAGTAATACAGAAATCAAGAGGAAAATCGCCGAAATAAGCGTCTTCAATATATTCGATAGGTCTAAAATAAGTTAGACCTATTTTTTTTGAATCAGCTCTACATCTTGCCAAAAACTTATCATAATATCCTCCTCCGTAACCTACACGATTTCCTTTTTTATCGGCAACAAACATTGGAATAAAAATAACATCAATAGCTTTAGAATCAATTTCTGAATACTGAATAGGTTCTGGAATTTGAAGTGAATTTAATACCGTTTCGAAACTTTTTTCGACTTTACAATTAATCATATCATTGCCAACAACCAAAGGCAAAACCACATCTTTTTGCTGTTGAAATAGCCAATTTATGATTGGATAAGTATTGATTTCGTTATTTTTTTCGATAGGTAAGAAAATATGAAATGTCTGATCTGTAGAAAAATCTAACTGTTTGATGTGTTCAAAAATTTGCTCACTCAAGTCATTCACTTCTTCTTTAGTGAATAATTTTCTCAACGTTCGATAATATTTTCTAGCTTCAGATTTTGTCATTTCTTCGTAGTTTGATACGAAGTTAAGAAATTATCAAAGTAAAAAAGTAGAGAGTAATAAATTCCAATTAATTTAGAAAAACTAAAACAAAAATAAAACAAGCGATTGCCATAAATAGTAATAAGTTTACCGGTTTTATTTTCATTTTACTGAATAAAGACTTTTTGTAAGTTTTGTGAATTCTTTTCGGTTTAGACATTTTATAGTTTATTTGTTTTCTATATAGATGCAAATATGTATAAAAGGTTGCTTATAAAAAAAAGGGAAACCGTAAATATCTTTTATGAATTTGTATATTAATTAAATAAAATTAAAAAAATAAAAAGTCCATCAAAATTTTGATGGACTTTTATATAGCTAATGTTTTAACCTAAATTTCTTTTACTGTAATTATATTTACAGGGCAAGCTTTGGCAGCACGTTCGCAATTATCTGCGATAGAATGATCAGGGTCTTTCAACGTGTGGAAACCTTTTTTATCAATTGCTTTTAATAAAACAGATTTACCATCTTTTTTTGACATTCTGAATCGTTCTGGTGCTAACTCATAACAATAGTTGCATCCGATGCATTTATCGCGTTGTAACGTAATAATGACCATTGATAACTATTTTTTTAATGAGAATAAGCGCCTTCTTCAACACTATTTTGTTGTGTTCCTGGCTCTTCTACTTTTACTAATTTGTATAATTTATCAGATGGACGAATTCTAAATTCCATTGGAATTGTAATCGAATCACCTTTTTTAGCTGTATCAGATTTTACATCTTCCACCATCATTTCTGTTACCACCATTTCTTTGGCTCCAGTTGTTGGTCCTGTAACTAAAATTAAATCTCCAATTTTCAAATCATAGGCATCAATTACAAATTGACCAATGCTTGGTTTTGGGAAGAAATGAACTCCTTTTCCGATATAAACTTTTTTCTGAGTTGCCATAGAACCTGGAACAGCAGACCATTCTCCTAATTTTTGACCTAAATAATATCCAGACCAAAAACCACGATTATAAACAGTTTGCAATAATCCCATCCAGTAATCCACTTTTTCTTTTGAATATGTTTTATCCGCAATAGAATCAATCGCTTCTCTATACGCACGAATTACAGTTGCAACGTATTCTGGAGCACGTCCACGACCTTCAATTTTCAATACTTTTACACCAGCATCAACCACTTCATCCAAAAATTCCATTGTACAAAGGTCTTTTGGCGACATCATGTATTCGTTATCTAATTCGATTTCGAAACCAGATTCTTGGTCGATTACCGTATATTTTTTACGACAGTTTTGTTTACAAGCTCCACGATTTGCAGAAGAATTGTGCGAATGTAAGCTCAAGTAACATTTACCTGAAACAGCCATACACAATGCTCCGTGACCGAAAATTTCGATTTCAACTAAATTTCCACTCGGTCCACGAACATCATCTTTGATAATCTGTTCACAAATCTTTTTCACTTGTTTCAAACTCAATTCACGCGACAATACCATTGTATCAGCAAACATTGCATAGAATTTTACTGTTTCGATATTCGTAACGTTAATTTGTGTCGAAATATGAATCTCAATCCCAATTTGTCTTGCATAAGCAATAACAGATTGATCCATCGCAATAACAGCCGTAATATTTGCTTCTTTTGCTCTGTCCAATAAGTTTTTGATTAAAGATAAATCGTGATCGTATATAATTGTATTTAAAGTAAGGTAAGAACGCACACCTTTTTCTTCACAACGTCTTACGATTTCTGGTAAATCGTCCATTGTAAAGTTTATTGATGCTCTCGCACGCATATTCAACTGCTCAACTCCGAAATATACAGAATCAGCTCCATTATCTAAAGCCGCTTGTAACGATTCGAAATTCCCAGCAGGAGCCATCAACTCCATTTTTCCATCTTTGGTCATACGAAAATTCTGATTTTAAGGTGCAAAGGTACAACAAAAAATACAAGTGATTAAGTTATTTATAATCAAGTTAAATTTTTGAGAATGAATTTACTTTGAAGTTTAAGTTAGTTTTTAGCATAATATTTGTTGTCAAACAATAAATGATATTCCATGAAAAAAATTATTTTATCAAGTATTTTAAGTATCGGTTTATTTGCCTCTTGTGCTTCAACTAAAGAATTGAAACAAGGAGAAGAATTGTTAACAGTTGCTCCAGAAACAAGAGAATGTACCGCAGGAGTTGCAAAAATGCAATGTATGATGGTAAAAGAAGCAAATGCAGCTGAATGGCAATATTTTTATAATCAGATTGAAGGATTTAAGCATGAACCAGGTTATGAATATCAAATTATTGTTTCAAAATCTGAAATTGAAAATCCACCAGCAGATGCATCTTCATTAAAATATAAGTTAGTAAAAGTTGTAAGTAAAAAATTAGCAACAATGAAATAATTTGAATCTACTTCAAAGAATTTCGAGTAATTTTGTAAAATGTTAATAGAAAGTCTTCAAAATCCAAGGATTAAAAACTTGCTGAAATTGCAAGAAAAATCGAGAGAACGTAAAAATCAAGGTTTATTTATTGTGGAAGGAACACAAGAAAATGAATTAGCTGTAAAAGGTGGTTACGAAGCAGTTGAAATTTATATTTGCGAAGATATTTATAACAAATCAATTGATTTTGGACAGGCAAAAGTATTTACAATTACCAAACAAGTTTTTGAAAAGCTTGCGTATAGAAAATCGACAGGCGGAATTATCGGTGCCTATAAAACGAAATCTTCGACATTAACGGATTTACAATTACCAGAAAATGCGTTGGTTGTTGTTTTGGAAGCTGTAGAAAAACCAGGGAATCTTGGTGCAGTTTTACGAACTGGAGATGGAGCAAAAGTAGATGCTGTAATTGTTTGTGATGAAACAGTTGATTTTTTCAATCCGAATGTGATTCGTTCTTCGGTTGGAACATTGTTTACCAATCAAATTACATCAGCAAGTAAAGAGGATGTTTTGGATTTCTTAAAGTCGAAAAATATTCAAGTTGTTTCAACATTTTTGAAAGATGAAACAAAGAATTTATACGAGGCTAATTTTACAAAATCATCTGCGATTATTTTAGGAACTGAAGCAACAGGACTTTCGGACTTTTGGGCTGATCATTCAGATTTGTTGATTAAAATTCCGATGTTAGGTTTTGTAGATTCGCTAAATGTGAGTAACGCAGCAGCGATTTGTGTTTACGAAGCTGTGAGACAAAGACAATAAGAGATAACTTAAAAAAATAAAAGCCACTTCGAAAGAAGTGGCTTTTATTTTTTTAAGTTATCAACCAAATTTTTTCATGCGCTTTGCAGCCTCATTCAACCAAGGTTGATAATTACAGTGTTTTTGTATCGCTTGATAAATTCCGTTGCTATTCGGATCTTTTGGATCAAGTTCATAGATTAATGAATTAATAAATCCGTTTTTTATCGATTGACTTTTGATGTTTTCCAATAAAGTATCTGGGGAAAGACCTTGATATAATTTTTCTTGTAAGTTTGTTAAGACAATATTACGGTAACTCTGATACGTTCTATAATCCTCGTCATTATCTAAATCAATTTCGTCTAATTCTGTCAAAAAATTAACGGGTAATTGTTGTGAAGCAGGATTGTAGTAAGTGTACGAATCCTTGTATATGTACAACAAATTGATAAAATCGTAATTTAAATTCGTTTTTTCTGTTTTGATGAACGAAGAATTAACTTCTAATTTTTCTAAATTTTCGAAAACTTTTTGATGAAACTTTTTGATTTGATTTTTGAAATCTGGCGGAGCAAGTTTAAATAATTCGGTATGTTCAGTTAAGAATTTATCCGTTTTAAAACTTTTGTCAACCAAATAATTGTTTCGATTTTTTCCTATTCCAGAGAATTTGAAATTATTCTCCAAATGTTTTAAATCTGTATTTAGAATCAAACTATCACCTGGAATCAAATAAATTGTAAACTCTTCGCGCTCGATAGAAAGTGTTTTGTAGCCTTCGTCAACTAACTGAAGAGTATCCGAAAAGTTTCCATCAAAATCTAAAGCAAAAGCTTTTTCACGATTATTCAATAATAGATAAATGCTATCTGTTTGCGCATTTGCGATTCGTCCACTAAAGTAGACAAGTTCACCTTTTTCTTTTTTAGGCGAACAACTGTAAATTGTAATTAAAAGTAGTAGGAGAAATCTCCACAACGTCTTCATTTTCATTTTTCTCTCTGCCTCACAAAAGTAGAAAATTATTCTTCGTTTTGATGAATTTCGAAGTAAGAATCTATCTTAAAATTTTCTGGTTTATTTGCTGCCGCAACCGCCAATTTATCAGCTTCTTCGTTCCAATGATGTCCAGCATGACCTTTTATCCATTGAAATTTTACGCGATGAATTTTATAAACCTCTAAAAATCTTTTCCACAAATCAGCATTCTTCTTTCCTTTGAAATTCTTTTGCACCCAACCAAAAACCCAACGTTTTTCCACAGCATCTACCACATATTTAGAATCCGTCACAATAGTAATCTCCGTGTTGGTGAACTTTAGCGTTTCCAAAGCCGTAATAACTGCCAACAATTCCATTCGATTATTGGTTGTTAGTCGAAAACCTTGAGAAATTTCTTTTTTGACTTTTTTCTCGGTTTCCAACAAAATACAACCAAATCCTCCTGGACCAGGATTTCCCAACGACGAACCGTCTGTATATGCTACAATCGCCATGTTTTATGGTTTGTAATTTAACATTGTATCAATTGTTTGACGCGCAACAAAATGATAATTTGGACGCGCATCTTTATAAATATTCTTCGCTAAATCCAATTGATTAGATTCTTTTAAAGCTAAATATAAAGGCTCTAAAAATTTACGACGACCAACATTTACCAAGAATTCTTTTGCATTTGTGTTGACTTTATCGTAATGCATTAAAAATGCTTTTTCGTACCAAGCACATTCAATTTCTGGATTTTTTGAATTTGTAAAATCATAAATAGCATCCAAATAAGCTAAATCTTCTTTCGTGTTTTTAGTCGTATCAATTTGACGAATAAAATGAACCCATTCGTTTGTAGATTTCGTAGATATCGCCACTTTTTTCGGAGCAACTTTATTTCGCCCGTTTTTAATATCTTGCTGTAACTGTGCTTCTGCTAAATCGAATAATTTTGAAGTAGGTTTTTTCAAATCTTTTGGCCAACCTGTGTTATAAATCCATTCTTGAACAAAAGAATCGTCTCCATTTGTCAAATTAGTTTTCAAATACTCCACAAATTTTTCTGTCGTCATCGTTTGGAAAGCGTGCGAAGAAAAATATTGATTCAAGAATTTATCAAATTTTTTACGACCATATTTATCTTCTAACATTTTCAAAAATAAATAACCTTTATCGTACGGAACATCAGAAAAAGCATCATCAGGATTTGCACCTTTCATGTTCACTTTTAATGAAGTATATTTTTCTGGAATATTTTTCATCGACGTTTCCAAATCTTGAAAACCGATTACCGAAATCATATCTGCATAATCTTTTCCTTCTAATTCTTCCATAATTCTACGTTCGAAATAAACTGTAAATCCTTCATTTACCCAGAAATCATCCCAAGTAGAATTCGTTACTAAATTTCCAGACCAAGAATGCGCCAATTCGTGTGCAATCAAATTCGTCATCGAACGATCACCTACAATTGCAGTTGGTGTTGCGAATGTTAAACGCGGATTTTCCATTCCACCAAAAGGAAACGAAGGCGGTAAAACCAATACATCAAATTGTTCCCAAGGATATTTTCCGTACAATTTCTCGGCAGCCGTTACCATTTTTCCCATGTCGGCAAATTCCCACGCAGCAGCTTTCAATAAGCCAGGTTCTGCATAAACTCCCGTTCTGTTATCGATTGGTTGATATTGTACATCACCAACAGCCAAAGCAATCAAATAAGGTGCAATTGGTTGTGGCATTTTGAAGGTATAAATTCCTTCGGAATTTTTTTCTTTTGGATTGATTGCACTCATCAAAGGCAACAAATCTTTTGGTGTTTTTACTTTTGCATCGTACGTTAAACGAACACTTGGTGTATCTTGAATAGGAATCCAAGAACGTGTTAAAATCGCTTGACCTTGTGACAATAAAAACGGATGTTTTTTATCGTGTGTTTGTTGCGGATTTAACCATTGTAAGGCATTTGCATCAGGCGAAGTTTTATAGAAAACTTTTACAATTGTATCATTTGGCGTAACATCAATGATTAAGGCTTGACCTTTAATAGAATCTTTTTCACCTAATTTGTATGTTGTTGTTTTTCCATTCGCTAATAAAACTGAATCAATTATTAGTTTTTCGGTATCTAAAATCAATTGTTTTGCTTGATTATTTTCGAATGTATAAGCAGCCGAACCTTTGATTTGATGCGTATTGAAATCAGTTTCGATATCCAAATTCAAATGTTTGATGCGAGCTTTATCTAAATCAGCAAAAGTTTGATTATCCTTTGCTTCAGTTTCTGTGGTAGAAGTGATTTGTTTATTGCAACTAACCGCCGTTAAAGCCGTTCCTAATGCGATATAAACTAAATTTTTCATTGTTCTAAATCTTTTAAAATCATGTTGAAAGCAGCTTCTTTCAAAGCAACTTTATCGTTTTTTACATTCAAATCTTTTGTTTCGAAAGTCGCTAATAATCGAACTTTTATTTTCCCCGGATATCCTCGAAACCAATTAAACGGAAACATTTTATTCAATCCATGAATCGCCAAAACAGCCAAAGGCGTTTGTGTTTCAATCGCAATGTTAAACGCTCCGTCTTTGAAAGGATCCAAATAAATCTTGAATTCTTTGTCGTTTGTTACGCCGCCTTCAGGAAAAATAAAAATACTTAGATTTTTGTCTAATTTTTTCTTTGCTTCGGGATAAACAAGTGCTTTACTACGTGCACTTTTTCGGTCGACAGGAATACAAATTCGTTCGAATATTCGTCCAAAGATAGGGATTTTAAGCAATTCTGCCTTGCCAACAAATACGATTGGATGATGTTTTAGAATCGTCAACATCAACATAATATCCATAATCGAAGTATGATTGGCTATAAAAACATAATTTTCTTTTGGATCGAGGGGGACAAGTTTTTTGTAATCTATTCTGAATCCCGTTCCATACAACACAAATTTGCCCCAATATCTAATTAACGGATAAATATATGGGAATGTTTTTTCGAAACTTGCCAAAGGTAGTACGATAAAAACACCAATTGTTAGGACATAAATTGCGGCTAATAAAATCATCCAAATGCGCCAGATAAGGACGAAAAAACCTGTGATGTATTTCATTGAGTTGGTTTATTGGAGTAAAGATATGGAGAAAATGAAAACTAAACCTATGTTCCTATTTTTTCAAAAACCTCAAAATAGCTTCATTCAATACTTTTGGCTGTTCAAAAGGAACATAATGCGTTGAATTTGGAATGATGAATAATTCTGCTTTTGAAATATTTTGTTGAATTTCTTTTGTATGACTCTCTTTTACTTCATCTTTTTCACCAGCAATAACCAATACAGGATTTTGAATTTTATTTAATTCATTTTTTGTGATATTTGGTTCATTTAACATTAAGTTGATTAAACGTAAATTGGTGTTTTCGGAAGGCTTATTTGCTAAACTTTTCAAACTCCCAATCAGTTCTTCGCTTACTCCATTTGGATTAAGAACTGCTCCAATTGTTACAATTTTATTAACTAATTCAGGATATTTAGAATTAAAAATTAAAGCTGTATTTCCACCATCACTCCAACCAATAAGATTGACTTTATTTAAATTAAGTTGCTGAATTACTTGAAATAAATCATTTGCAAACTCTTCATAAGTGTAAGGTGTATTTGTCAAATCGGTACTTCTACCTTGTCCGCGCGTATCAAGAACAATTACTCGATAATGCTTCGCAAAAAATGGAATTTGTTGATAAAAATCCTCAATACTTCCATTATTTCCATGCAGAAATATCAAAGGCTCACCTTCTCCATATTCTTCATAATAAATCTTCGCATCGTTTATATCAACATATTTTCCTGACTTATTTTTTCCGTAAATCGACCTTTTAGCTTTCTCTTTATGCTGATAGTATGAAATCAATTCTTGTGTTTTTGTATCAATTTCTTCAGACTTTTCCTCATTTATAGTTAATCTATCTTTTGAGTATAAAACTTCTAAGTTAGCGATAAAAACTCCTGCAGAAGCTTCCCAATTTCCTTGACTTTGATACCTAAACAATAAATCCTTTGCTAAAGATTTTTTAGCAGAAATACCAAAAACAAAATCTTCTTGATCAAGTTTTTTATAACGAACTAATTGTAATGTTACAGCAATTTGCTCTACATTTTTGAATCGAAATTTATAAGGAGTTAAATCAATTTTTTGCCATGCAGTTGTAGAAGTTTTATAAATAATATTCTCATCTAAAAGCGATTCTGTTGGTAAACCATTTTTAAATGCGTAAATATTAACTTTCAAAGTGATTTCTTCGTATTTAGAACTTGGAATAATATGAAAATTAAATGCGTTTAGTTTTGTATTTGGGTAAATTTCAAAAATATTTCCTTGTTCAATTGTTGGTACATTTTCATCAAACATTTTAGAAAAAGTAAGCATTGGACGAGTTTTTTGACCAATTATTTTTTCTTTCATTTTTTCTGTTTTCAGTGTCACCTCTGACAATGAAATTGATTTTTCAGTTAATATAACAACAGAACTTTGTTGAATATCATGAACCGATTTTGAAGTTAAATTATAACCTGACGCATCAAAAACTAAATGAGTTTTAGTTAAATTTTCGGGAATTTCGATAGAAAATTGACCATTTTCATCTGTAATTGCTCCAACTTCTGAATTTTCTATTCCAATAGAACAGTATGAAATTGGCAAATTATTACTGTCTTTTACAGTTCCTTTCACTTGAATTTGGGCTTGAACGATTGTACAAATACTTAAAATTAATCCAAAAAAATAGTTGCTCATGACTTTGTTGTTTGCTATATGACGCATTGTTTTTAAAAAGGTTACATTAATCGTTTATTAATTATTTCATAAAATTTTCATCTAAAACGTTATCGTAATAATATTGGTTTTGAGATGAGCATGAAATGATTAAATTTGTTAAGGAAAGAATACTAAAAATATTATGGCTTTAAATACAATCAATCCAACAACTACGAATGCTTGGAATGCGTTAGAGAAACATTTTCAAACGATTCAACATACGTCAATCAAAGAATTATTTGCTCAAAATGCAAATCGTTTTGAAGAATTTTCGATTCAATATCCTTCATTATTAGTGGATTATTCGAAAAATAGAATTAATGCAGAAACGATTCAACTTTTGGTTGATTTAGCGAAAGAAATGGATGTTGATACAGCAATTCAGCAAATGTTTGAAGGAGATGTCATTAACGTTACTGAAAAACGTGCTGTTCTACATACAGCTTTACGCAATCGCTCTAATGAAGAAGTTTTGGTTGACGGAAAAGATGTGATGCCTCAAATTAATGAGGTGTTAGATCAGATGAAATCTTTTTCGGAGAAAGTAATTTCGGGTGAATGGAAAGGTTTTTCAGGAAAAGAAATTACAGACGTTGTCAACATTGGAATTGGAGGTTCTGACCTTGGACCTGTGATGGTGACGGAAGCTTTGAAACATTATAAAACTCGTTTGAATATTCATTTTGTTTCGAATATTGATGGAACGCATTTAGCAGAAACTTTTAAAGAAATAAATCCTGAAACAACCTTATTTATTGTTGCTTCAAAAACATTTACAACGCAAGAAACGATGACAAATGCTTTTTCTGCGAAAGAATGGTTTTTGAATTCTGATGCGCAAGAAGCTGATGTAGCGAAACATTTTGTGGCATTATCAACAAATGCAGAAGGTGTTGCTAATTTCGGAATTGATACGGCAAATATGTTCCAATTTTGGGATTGGGTTGGCGGTCGTTATTCATTGTGGAGTGCGATTGGTTTGAGCATTGCTTTGGCAGTTGGTTTCGATAATTTCGAAGAATTGTTAGAGGGAGCGCATGAAATGGATGTGCATTTCAAGACAGAAACTTTAGATCAAAATATACCAGTAGTTTTGGCGCTTTTAGGAATTTGGTACAACAACTTCTTTGGTGCAGATTCGGTTGCTTTGTTACCTTATGAACAATATTTATCGCGCTTTGCAGCATATTTTCAACAAGGAGATATGGAATCGAATGGCAAATATGTTGGTCGAGATGGAAAAAAAGTGGATTATGAAACTGGACCAATTATTTGGGGAGAACCTGGAACAAATGGACAACACGCTTTTTATCAATTAATCCATCAAGGAACAAAATTAATTCCAGCAGATTTTATTGCAGGAGCTAATTCATTGAATGTTTTAGGCGATCATCATGCAAAATTATTGTCAAACTTTTTTGCTCAAACAGAAGCTTTAGCATTTGGAAAAGATGAAGAAACAGTTGTTGCAGAATTAGAAAAAGCAGGAAAATCGAAAGAAGAAATTGATTTCTTAGCAGCTTTCAAAATTTTTGAAGGAAATCGTCCAACAAACTCAATTTTATATGAAGTATTGACACCAAAAGTTTTAGGAAATTTAATTGCGATGTACGAACACAAAATTTTCGTGCAAGGTGTTATTTGGAATATTTTCTCTTTCGATCAATGGGGAGTAGAGTTAGGAAAACAATTAGCAAATGTGATTTTACCAGAGTTAGAAAATGATGAGCAAGTTACTTCTCATGATGCTTCTACAAATGGATTAATCAATGCTTATAAATATTGGAGAAAATAATTTATCAATATAATTACTAAAAAATCCGCTCAATGAGCGGATTTTTTTATGAATTTTTGTGACCAGTTTCTTTTAAAAATAAGGTTAGAATAATGGCAATAAATATTCCGATGATCCAAAACCAAATTGCTTGATGATAATGTACAGTTTTATCTGTAACATTTACAATTTCGTTTCCATATAATTTAGCAAAAACAGGATTTACTAGAGAAGTTACACCAAACGTCAAAAAGTTTTGAACTCCAGTAGCAGAGCCTTTTACATAATCTGGATTAGCTTCTTTGATAACCGAATATGGGATCATTGCGACTCCAGAGAAAAGCCCAAAAATGAAAAATGTAACTTTTATTGGAATTAAATCTGAAAGATAAATGAGTTGTAAAAACATCAAGATCATTCCGATACAACCAAAAAGAATAACAGGTTTTCTTTTTCCTATTTTATCCGTTATATAACCCATTAATGGACATCCAACTACCCAGCCTAGTGACGCCATAGCAGCAGTCATAGCAGCAGTGTGAGCATCAAAACCTAAGTCTAATTTGAAAAAAGGAACAGCCCAAGTCATAGCAAAAATAGTTGTCGGTATAAATAATAATCCAGAAATAATACCAGTTAACCACGAATTTGGATTGCTGAAAATAATTTTGAAAGGTTCTATAAAAGAGGTTTGTTTACTTTTTTCGATCTCTTCTTCAGACGATTTTGGAGTTATGAACAGCATTGCTACAGCTGGAATTATACATAAAACTCCAGCAATTATCCAAAATGTTTTATATCCAAAACCATTTTCTAATAATGGCGCAACCACAAATTGACCTGCCGCTCCACCAAGCATTCCTATACATTGAGAGAAGCCTATTGCTGTTGCTAAAGATTTTGAAGAGAATCCTTTGGTTGCTAAATAGACACAACCAGGAAAAGCAAATGCGCTACCTGCTCCTTGTAATAATCTGCCTGTTGTTCCAGCGAATTGGGAGGAAGCGATAAATAAAATACATCCTATTCCGAGTATAAAACACCCTGCAAACATCGAATATCTTGCGCCAAATTTGTCTAAACATATTCCAGCAATTAAAGCGAATATCGAATAAGTGTAATAATATGTTCCAATGAGAGAAACTAAATTTTCTTTAGAAATGTTGTAATTCTGAGCCAAATCTGTAATCATTAATGAAGGCGCAGAACGGGTTGCGTAATCAATGAAATAGAAGATTAAGCCTAAAACCCATGCAATGATGAAAAGTTTTTTACTTGATTGTGTGATAGATGATGATTGATTCATTATAAATCTTTTAAATGTTTATAATTGGATTTAATCGTTTCCATTACCTCATCCATTTTTCCACCTAACATTAGTTTTGCCATAGATTTTGTCATTCCAATCATTTGATCAAGATCTACTTTTGGAGGCATTGCTAAAGCGTTTGGATTTGTAAATACATTTAATAAATACGGTCCATTATGCGCAAAAGCTCTTCCGATTGCATCAGGTAAATCATCAGGATTTTTAACCGATTCGCTTTCTATTCCCATTGCTTTTCCAATCAAAGTAAAGTCAGGATTTTCCATATCTGTTTCATTGTCAGGTAAACCAGCAACTTCCATTTCCAATTTAACCATTCCTAATGTTCTATTATTAAAAATAATAAGTTTAACAGGTAAATTATATTGTTTGATGGTTGCTAAATCTCCCAATAACATCGAGATTCCACCATCACCACACATGGCAATAATTTGTCTGTCAGGATATGCCATTTGTGCACCAATCGCTTGAGGCATTGCATTTGCCATAGAACCATGATTGAAAGATCCTAACATTTTGCGTTCTCCCGTCCCCGTTATATAACGTGCTCCCCAAACACAACACATTCCTGTATCAACTGTAAAAATGGCATCTTTTGTAGCTAACTCATCTAATAAATAAGCTGCATATTCGGGTTGAATGGCATTTTCTTTTCCTTTTTCATGAACAAATGTCATTTTGCTTTCAAGAACTTTCTTGTACATTTCTAATTGACTATCCAAAAAATCTTTGTCTTGCTTAGGTTCTAATAACTCAATTAATTCGTTAATTGTTTCTTTTGCATTTCCGACTAATCCTAAATCAATTTTAGCTCTTCGTCCAAGTTTAGAGCCATCTGAATCAATTTGAATGATTTTTTTATCTGTTGGAATAAAATCTTTATAAGGAAAATCGGTACCAATCAAAATAATTAAATCAGCTTTGTGCATAGCATGATAAGCAGATGGTTGACCAAGTAATCCTGTCATTCCTATTTCATTTGGATTATTGGGTTGAATACTCATTTTTCCCTTGAACGAATATCCAACTGGAGCATGTAAATGACGAGAAAGTTTTATAACTTCTTCATTTGCTTGAGATGCGCCAATTCCACAGAATAAGGTAATATTATTAGCATCATTTATAATAGAAGCAGCTTCTCTTAATTCAGTTTTATTTGGAGTAATAATAGGTTGATTGAAATAGAAATTCGAGGTATAATTACTTTCAACGGCTTCCATTTCTGCAATATCTCCTGGAAGTCCAATAATTGCAACATCTTTTTTTGAAATAGCATGTTGTATAGCTGTTTGTACCATTCTAGGAACTTGTTCTGCTCGAGTAATAATTTGATTATAACAACTACAATCATCAAAAAGTTTAATAGTATTCGTTTCCTGAAAATAATCTGTACCAAATTCTATTGTAGGCAGAGTAGAGGCAATTACAACTAAAGGAGTTCTTGATTTATGCGCTTCATAAACTCCGTTAATCAAATGTACATGACCAGGACCAGAACTTCCAGCGCAACATCCAATCCCATTCAATTCTGATTCGGCAGTAGCAGCTATTGCTCCAGCTTCTTCATGTCTTACATGAACCCAATCAATTTTGTCACTTTGTTTAACTGCAATATTAAAAAAATTGAGACTATCACCAGTTACTGCATAAACACGTTTTATATTCGCTTTTTCTAGTAATTCTACAATTTGATGTGCTACATTCTTTCCCATAATAAAGTATTTTTTTGATTGTGACTAACAAGTTATGAAATTATAGGATAAAAATGTTTAAAATAAGTGTTAAATATTTGAATATTAAATTGTTGAAAAACAAAAAAGCCTGTTGAAAAACAGGCTTAAAATTAACACATGAGGACAAAATTTACTCTACTAAATCTTATACGTACATGAATATTTCAATATTTGTGCCAAAACTATATTTGACATAAAAAATAATTGCACAATCTATTTAACTGCTTTAATTTTTCCATTCATTGTTGCAAAATGTCCTGGGAAAGAGCATAAAAAATCATAAGTACCTTCTTCTAAGGTAAATTTGATTTGATCATTTTCTTTACCACCTAACAATTTTGTGTGCGCAATAATTTCTGATTGTAATTCTGTCGGAATATAATCTGTCGCCTTAGCAGAAGCCGCTGTATTTGCAAAAGCAGAAGCATCAGAACCTGGTTTTAACAAAATAAAATTATGTCCCATTGCTTCTTTTGACATTTCACCAGCATTCATTAAGATTAAAGTTACTTCTTCACCAGCTTTTACTGTAAATTCAGTTTTATCGTAGCGCATATCATCACTCGCTTTCAAAACAATATGATTGTTTGTAGCAGGCGTAGCTGTAGAAGTTTCAGCATCTTCTGATGGAGCTGTACTATAATCTATTTCTGGTTGAGTTGATTCATCTTTCTTAGAATCTCCGCAGCTCATCATCAAAATTGCCGCGAAACTCATCAAAGCTATTTTTTTCATTATTTCAATTTTTTGTTTGATGTAAAAATAATGAAATTCAGTAACTTAAAAAAATTTACTCAGTCTAAATAGAACTGATTTTAAACAGATAAATTTCTAAGGAATATCCAAATATTTGTGTGTTTGTAAAGAATAACGCCATTTTGGATTTTCTTTTACATATTCCACAATCAATGGAAGGTTTTTGTCGCGTTTGCTCCACTCTGTTTGTAAGAAAAGCGTACAATCTTTTCCAACTCGAGCAGCTTGTTCTTCAGCAAATTGAAAATCGTGATTATTGAACACAATACATTTCAATTCATTTGCAGCTTCGCAAACTTCGTCTAACGGCAACATTAATTTCTTAGGAGAAAGACAAACCCAATCAATTTCTCCGCTCAACGGATAGGCACCCGAAGTTTCAATATGGATTCTTGCACCTTTTTCGTGTAGTTTTTTTGTCAAATAAGTCAAATCCCACATTAAAGGTTCTCCTCCTGTAATGATGATTGTTTTGGCTTGAGAAGTTGCCAAATCCACCAATTCATCCACATTAGTTAAGGGATGCTTTTCAGCATCCCAACTATCTTTTACATCGCACCAATGGCAACCAACATCACAACCTCCTAATCGAATAAAATAAGAAGCCACACCTGTGTACATTCCTTCACCTTGAATTGTGTAAAAATGCTCCATAACAGGCAATAATTTCCCTTCTTGTATCAATTGTTGTTCTTCTGCAGTTGTTGATGCAATGTGTATCATAATTTTATTTTTTGTTGTTGTATGCCAACAATGTGTTTTTTAATAACATAGCGCGTGTCATTGGTCCAACTCCTCCTGGAACTGGCGTTATCCACGATGCTTTTTCTTTTACATTATCAAAATCTACATCACCAGCTAATCTAAATCCTCGTGGATTAGTTTCGTCATCAACGCGTGTAATTCCTACGTCAACGATAACCGCTCCAACTTTTACCATATCAGCTTTTAAGAAACCAGGAACACCTAATGCAGTGATCACAATATCAGCTTCTTTTGTAAATTGTTCTAAATTTTGAGTTTTCGAATGAGTTAATGTTACTGTACTGTTTCCAGGATTTCCGTTTTTACTCATCAAAATACTCATTGGGCGACCAACGATGCGAGAACGACCAATCACAACTGTATGTTTACCAGCTGTATCAATGTTGTAACGCTCTAACATTTCCATAATTCCGTAAGGTGTAGCAGGTAAAAATGTTTCCATTTCTAACGCCATTTTACCAAAATTCATCGGATGAAAACCATCTACATCTTTCTTAGGATCAATTGCATTGATAACCGCTTCTTGATCGATGTGTTTTGGTAATGGCAATTGCACGATAAACCCGTCCAATGTATCATCATTGTTCCATTTTTCAATTTCTGCAATCAAATCTTCTTGAGAAATTGTATCAGGCAAACGTAATTCTGATGACTCGAAACCTACAAAATGACAATCCTTGATTTTATTGTCAACATAGGTCTGAGAAGCACCATTACTTCCTACTAAAATTGCACCCAAATGTGGTACACGAACTCCTTGGTCCTTGTAATTCTGCACCAGCTCCTTGATCTCTTGTTTGATCTCTTTTGCCAGTTTAATACCGTCTAAAATTTGCATTGTTTTGTTGTGTTTGCGCAAAGATACGGACAAATTGGAAAATAAATCATTAAGTTTTGAGTTGATGATTTTCTGATTAAATAGAAAAACCACTTCGTTGTGAAGTGGTTTTAGCATTATTGATATTTTTTCTGCGCTTCTTTCAAGTAATTAAAAACTTGCGTTGTTTTCATTTTTTTGGAATTCGTATTAAAAATAAACATGCCAGTTTCGACATTGAAATAATAATCTTTTTCTCCATTTTTCAATTGAAACCATTCCAATAAACCATTTGTAAGATTAACACCAATCCAATTGATTTGTGAAGTTTTGAGGTCGAAAATAAAATTATCATTCGGATTATTTGTGGTGATATAATGTATTTTGTCGTCCAAAACATATAAAACACCACTTCCTTGAAACGCTTTCATTTTAAAGAATTTTGATTGTTGATTTCCAAAGTTATAACGCAAAACTGCTTTGAACTCTGCATTTGGAGGAACTTGTGCTAACAAAGCATTTTGTTTCTTTTCGCGCGATTTACTTGCCCAAAAAGCAATTCCAAAAATTAAGGCAAATGGTAAAAAACAACAAAGTAATGATGATAGTAATGAGAGAATATTATCCATAGTAGATTGATTTAGGTTGTGTTAAGATACAAAAAAAAAGCTGTTAGTTTTCTAACAGCTTTTTTGAAATTTTATAAAGTTTGATTTTATTACAAATTACTCATTTTTTCTTCCACAACTTTTCGTTCTTGCGCAATCAAATTATCTTCTTCTGTCGGAAATTGAAAAATTCCAGAATTGATGCTTTCAATGCGTTTCAAGACTTCGTAAGATGCTTTTGCTTTTACAATATCTTCTCGATTTAGATAAATACGAATCGCTTTCATAAACGTCAAAATATTTTTCTTTTTCAATTCATCTGCCAACAAAAACTGATCGCGTTCTTCGTTTGCTTCCAATAAAGTCGACAAATTATTGTCATCAATTTTGTAATACGATTGTAACATTTGATTGAAAATAATCAAAAAACCTTCATCAGCATTTCCGACTTCTAACGAAATAATTCGTGCTAATGTTTTGTTTAATTCTTGAATATATTTTGAAATAAAATCTTGTTTAATCATCTTAATCTAATTTTTTAGACAACTTTTCGAAAGTTTTCTTCGGATTTTTATCTTCGTATAAAATCTTATGAACAGCGTTGATAATTGGCGCTTTTATTTGATATTGCTCGTTCATAATTGCCACACCTTTTGTCGCATAGTAACCTTCGGCAACCATGTTCATCTCCAAAATAGCAGATTTTACGGTGTAACCTTTTCCGATCATATTCCCAAACATACGATTTCGTGAAAAGAACGAATATCCAGTCACCAACAAATCGCCTAAATAAGCCGAATCGTTAATTTTACGTTTCATTGGACTTGCTGTTTTCAAGATATGATTCATTTCTCGAATTGCGTTACTCATCAAAACTGCTTGGAAATTATCTCCATAACCCAAACCATGTGCAATACCTGCTGCAATTGCGTAAATATTTTTCAATACCGCTCCAAATTCAGTTCCGTAAATATCATTTGAAAGTTTTGTTTTGATAAAATCACATGCTAAACAATCCGCAACAACTTGTGCTTTAGCTTCGTTTTGCGCCGCAATTGTCAAATATGAAAGACGCTCCAAAGCAACTTCCTCAGCGTGACAAGGACCGCTTACAATTCCTAATTGTTCTTCTTTTACGTCGAATTTATCAAATAAATATTGTCCAACCAATTGATAATAATCTGGAATAATTCCTTTGATTGATGTCACAACAAATTTATCTGTCAACGGAACAGTTAATTTACTCAAACAATCGGCAACGTAAATAGATGGCACAACCAAAAAGATGATATCCGAATTCATGACAACTTCGTTGATATCCGTTGAAATTTTAAGCTTTTCTGACTTAAATTCGACATCAGTTAAATAATTTGGATTGTGTCTATTTCGCTCCAAATATCCTTTTACGTATTCATCTTTTACCCACCAGTTGAAAGTTTCGAGGTTTTTATTCAGCATTTTTGCAATCGCAGTTGCCCAGCTTCCATTCCCTATTAATCCAACTTTACGATTAGATAACTCTATCATAATATATGTATTGAATAGACAAAGTTAATTAATTTGTAGCTTAGGTATTTTGAATTTTACGAAAAGAAACTCAATTTTGTAAAAATTTTAACGACTTTGTATAAAAAGCTTTTTAGTGAGACCATTATCTACGGTATTGGCTCTATTTTGCCGAGGGTAATTATTTTAGCATTGAATTTTTTTATTATCAAGCAAGTTGATAATTCAGATTTTGCAATGTTTTCTCAATTATATTCTGCGGTTTCTTTCCTGAATGTCATTTTAACATTTGGTTTCGAAACAGCCTTTTTCCGCTACGCAACCGAAGAAGGAATGTATCAAAAAGTGTTGAATACAGCTTTTTGGTTTATGGTAATGAGTTCCACTGCGATGCTCGTTTTGGTTTTTCTTTTTTTACAACCTTTGGCAGATTTTGCAAACTATAGCGATCATCCCGAATACTTGTTATGGTTTGCCTGGATTGCTTTTTTTGATGCAATTTGTGTGATTCCTTTTGCAGTTCTACGTTTTAAAATTCGACCAATATTATATACAGCAATTCGCGTAATTCAGAATGTTTTTCAAGCAGTTTTGACAATTGGTTTGTTGTATTATGTTTCGAAAGATTTTATGCTAAGTCTTGGTTTTGATAATGCGATTTCCTATCCATTTATTGCGAATTTATTAGCGAGTATTTTAGGTTTTGTATTGTTAATAGGCGTTGTACGTCATGTTCAATTCAAATTTGATCAACCACTTTTCAAGCAAATGTTTTTGTACGGTTATCCGATTATGATTGCTGGTTTAGGTTATATTTTGAATGAAAATTTCGATAAATTAGTTCAACGACAATTAATAGATCCAGCAGCAGCGGGTTCTTATGGCGCTTGTTACAAATTAGCAACATTGATGACGCTTTTCGTAACAGCTTATCGAATGGGTATAGAACCATTTTTCTTTAAAGTTGCCAAAAAAGGAGATGCAAAACAGACGTATGCGAATATTCTGTTCTTTTTCAGTATCATTTGTAATATTGTGATTCTTGGAATTTTAGCAAATATTGATTGGATTAAGAAAATATTTGTTCCAAATTCAACGTATTGGAATGCTTTAGATATTGTCCCAATTATTTTAATTGCGAATTTATTTTTCGGAATTTATTATAACCTTTCAACATGGTACAAAGTAACGGATAGAACAAGTATCGGAACTATAATTTCATTGGTTGGTGGTGCGATTACTATTATTTTGAATGTTTTTTTATTGCCAAAATATGGATTTATGGTTTCTGCTTGGACAACTTTATTGGCGTATGGTGTAATGATGGTGATTTCGTACATTTGGGGGCAGAAAGTTTATCCAATTCCATATAAGGTGAATAAAATTCTACTTTACATGGGAATTGCAATTGCTCTAGCATGTACAAATTATTATATGCTCGATTCTAATTTGATTATTGGTAATCTGATTCTAATCGTGTACATTGCGCTTATTGCGTTTGCGGAAAAAAACACACTTAAAAAACTAAGAAAATAAAGATGAAAGTAAAAGTTATCAACATCTCGAAACACGCTTTACCAGAATATAAAACAGCTTTATCGGCTGGAATGGATTTAACTGCTAACATTGATGCACCAATCGAATTAAAACCTTTGGAAAGAAGATTAATTCCAACTGGATTGAGCATCGAATTACCTGCAGGTTACGAAGCGCAAGTTCGTCCTCGTAGTGGAATGGCATTAAAATATGGTTTAACTTGTTTGAATTCTCCTGGAACAATCGACGCAGATTATCGTGGAGAAATCGGTGTTATTTTAGCAAATGTTTCAAATGAAGCAGTTACAATTAATGATGGCGAGAGAATTGCTCAATTAGTAATCGCAAAACACGAAACAGTTGAGTGGGAAGAATCAAACGCTTTAAATGAAACTGAACGCGGAGCTGGAGGTTTCGGAAGTACAGGAAAACAATAAATAATTTTTTTTGTCATTCTGAGTTTATTGAAGAATATAAAAAAAGAATTAATCCAATTATAAAATATCAATCTAACAAAAAATATTTTTAGAAATAAAATGAAAATTATTATCCCAATGGCAGGACGTGGTTCACGTTTACGCCCTCATACATTAACAACACCAAAACCATTAATTCCAATTGCAGGAAAACCAATTGTACATCGTTTGGTAGAAGATATTGCAAAAGTTTGTTCAGAAAAAATTGATGAAATTGCTTTTGTAATTGGTGATTTTGGAGCTGAGGTTGAAGCTGATTTAATTGCAATTGCAGAAAAATTAGGAGCAAAAGGAACAATTTGTCATCAATTGGAGCCGCTTGGAACAGCACATTCTATTTGGATGGCAAAAGAAGCTTTGGACGGACCAACGGTTGTGGCGTATGCAGACACATTATTCCGTGCAGATTTCAAATTAGATATGGAGTCGGATGGTGTTGTTTGGGTAAAGCAAGTTGATAATCCTTCGGCTTTTGGTGTAGTGAAATTGGATGATAACAACGTTATCACTGATTTCGTTGAAAAACCAAAAGATTTTGTTTCGGATTTGGCGATTATCGGAATTTACTTTTTCCGTGATGGACAAAAGTTATATAAAGAAATCGAATATTTATTAGAAAATGATATTCAAAAAGGTGGTGAATATCAATTGACAGATGCATTAGAAAATATGCGTGCTGCGGGTGATAAATTTACGCTTGGAAAAGTGGACGAATGGATGGATTGTGGTAACAAAGCGGTTACGGTTGATACCAATACACGTGTGTTGAATTTAGATAAAGAAGATTTCAAAACGATTTCGTCTTCTGCAAAAATTGACAATTCATTAATCATCGAGCCATGTTTTATTGGTGAAAATGTTGTGATTAAAAATTCGAAAATTGGACCTTTTGTTTCATTAGGAAATGGAACGGTTGTTGAAAACTCGAATATTGATAACAGTTTGATTCAAGAAAATTCAATCATCAGTAATGCAAATCTTACAGATACAATGATCGGAAATAATGCCAAATATTATGGTGTTTCGCGCAGTATCAGTTTGGGAGATTACTCAGAATTGGATTTTAAATCTCACGAAGCTTAAAAAATTATGATCAAAAAATTAACGTATATCTTTTGTTTAGGAGTTCTTGCAACAGCTTGTAACACTCAGAAAGCAGCAAAAGTAGATAAAGATAATACAGAAGTTGTTTCGGCTTCTTCAAAAATTATTCAGCAAACCTTGTCAAAAAAATCATCATTCAAAGATTTGACGATTAAGGCAAAAGTAACAGCAGATTTAGAAGAGATTTCTGGAGATGCAAACGCTACAATTGCTGTGAAAAATGGGCAAAAGATATGGGTTAATGCAACAAAATTTGGATTTACAGGTGCTCGCGCATTGATTACGCCTGATGGTTTTTCAGCTTTTGAAAAGTTAGGTGGAACATATTATGAAGGAGATTTTTCTATTGCAAATAAATTATTGAAAGTTGATTTTGTCGATTATCAAAAATTACAAAATTTGATGTTAGGAAAAGTTTTCGTTGATCTAAATCCTACAGATTATACAGCTACTTTTACAGATAATCAATATACGATTACATATAATAAAAATCAAGCGATTGCGACTTCTCCAAAAGAAGGCGAATATATACAAACATATGTTTTTGATAATGGTTTCCGATTGAAAGAAGCACATCTGAAAGATCCAAAACGAAAAATGGAAGTTGATTTGGCTTACGACAATTGGGTAAAAGCTGGAGCAGAGGAATTTCCGAAAAATGTTAAAATTATTATAAAAGAAAAAAAAACGCGTCAAATAGACTTGGAATATAATAGTTTTACGTTTCAGGAAACGAACACACCGTTCTCAATTCCAGATGGGTATAAGAAAAAAGAAATAAAATAATGAAGTTTGTTTTATCAACTGTACTTTTAACGTTGTCATTATCAGTGTTTGCGCAGGTTCCGTACAATAAAGCGAACTTACAAAAACAGAATGCTCAGCTTAAAAAAGAGATTATAAACTTAAACAAACAACTCGAGGTTAATAAGCAAAATTCGAAGTTAAATGTTGATTTTGTGCAGAATTTGACGAAAAAAATTCAGGTACAAACAAAATTAGTTAACAACTTATCGAAAGAAAAACGCTTTATCGAGGACGAAATTTATTTAACTCAATTAGAGATTAATAAACTTTCGCGCGAGTTGGTTGAGCTAAAAAAAGACTACAAACAGGTTTTGGTTCGAGCATATAAGAACAAATCTGTTGAAAATAAATTACTTTTTGTGCTTTCTTCTAAAAGTTTGGGAGAAGCATATCGTCGTATCAAATATTTAGAAAAATATTCGGCTTTTCAATTAGGACAAGCAAATGAAATTATCGGTAAACAAACTGATATTCAGACGAAAAAAGCAAAAAAAGAAAAAGCGAAAGACGAAAAAGAAAAAGTACTTTCTCAGCAAACTTTGTTTAGTCAAAATCTTGAAAAAGAACGATTAACAAAAGAGAAAGCGGTCGAAGAATTCCGTAAAAACGAAGGTGTTATTGCTGCTGAAATTAATGCAAAAGAAGCACAACAACGTCAAATTGATGCACAGATTAAAGCAATTATTGAAGAAGAGATTCGACAAGCAAAGATTCGTGCAGAAAAAGATTTAAAAGATTGGAACGAAGCTAAACGAGGAAATACAATTGCATCTTATAATGAGTATTTAAGAGATAACCCAAAAGGAGATTATGCGAAATCAGCTCGTACAGCTATTTTAAGAATTGAGAATGATGCCAAAGCATGGAATATTGCACGTTCAGCGCATACAAAACAAGCGTATCAATCTTATTTAAATCATCATCCAACAGGAAGTTTCGTATCTACAGCAAAAACAGAAGTTGCTAAATTTGAACAATTAGAACGCGAAGCTGAAGCAGAACGTCAACGTATCATTGCACAACGTAAAGCAGAAGAGGAAGCTCGTTTGAAAGCTCAAAAAGAAGAAGATGCTCGTAAAATTGCAGCAGCTAAAGCTGAAGCTGAGCGTAAAGCGAAGATAGAAGCTGAGCAGAAAGTTGTTGTAAAAGTGCCAGAAAAAGAACGTGTTGTAAAAGTAGATGCAGTAAAACCAGCTGAGACTTTTGCAGAACGTCCAGATTCTGAAGGTATTTCGGGAGAATTCTCATCAAACAAAGGTCGTCTACCTTGGCCTGTTGATAAAGGAACGGTTGTAAGTAGATTTGGAGCTAATTCTCACCCAGTTTTATCTAATATTACAACGCAAAATAGTGGTGTTGATATTTCAACTTATCGTGGAGCACATGCACGTGCTGTTTACGAAGGAACTGTTCAAGCTGTAATGAGTGTATCTGGAAATGGTAAGTCTGTATTGGTAAGACATGGTTCGTATTATTCAGTTTATACAAACTTATCAAGTGTAAGTGTTTCGAAAGGTGATGATGTAAAACGTGGTCAGTCTTTAGGAATTATCTATACAAGTGGAGATGGAGAAACAATCATGAATTTCCAAGTTTGGAGCGGAACAACAAAACAAAATCCTGCTTCTTGGGTAGCGGGAATGTAATAAATTAATTATATATTTGCATTAAAATCAATTCAGTATGGGATTAGGAGGTAAAGAATGGATCGTAATCGTACTTGTTGTGTTATTATTATTCGGAGGAAAGAAAATTCCTGAATTAATGAAAGGATTAGGTTCTGGATTAAACGAATTCAAGAAAGCAACAAAAGATGATAACAAATCAGAAGCTACTGAAAGTACTTCTGACAAAAAAGAAAATTAAAATATATTTTTAATTAGATAATAGAGCATTGTAGTTGCGTATACAATTACAATGCTTTTATTTTATAAACTAAAACAAAACATGAAATTCACAGATAAAGCTTGGTCTATTTTTAATCAAAGTATCAATGATTATCACAAATATGATGATGTAAATCGTCAAATCGAAAATCCATATAGCGAAGAAGATTTAATCGCTCATTTATTGTACAAAAAAAATTGGATTGATACAGTTCAATGGCATTTAGAAGATATTATTCGTGATCCACAAATTGATCCAGTAGAAGCATTAAGCTTAAAACGTTGGATTGATAAATCAAACCAAGAACGTACAGATATGGTAGAATATGTGGATAGCTGGTTTTTACAACAATATGCGAATGTAGAAGTAAAAGCAGATGCAACTTACAATACAGAATCTCCTGCGTGGGCTGTAGACCGTTTTTCTATTTTATCGCTTAAGGTTTATCACATGAAACAAGAGGTAGAACGTGAGGATGCAACACCGGAGCATAAAGCAGCTTGTCAAGTGAAATTAGATGTTTTGAATCAACAACATCAAGATTTATCAACAGCGATTGAAGAATTGTTGGCTGATTTTGAAGCAGGTAAAAAATACATGAAAGTGTATAAACAAATGAAAATGTATAATGACGAGGATTTGAATCCAGTTCTTTATGCAAACAAGAAATAATTTTCAGAAAAATTAATAAAATATAGAAAACTCATCTTTTTTGGATGAGTTTTTTTATTGCGTACAAATATGTTAATTTCATCTAATCAAAATATTAGAATGAAAAAACTGAAATTTATTACTTGCTTTACCTTATAATCAACCTAAAAATTAACACCAGAAGAATTTAAAAAGCTTCAAACTAAAATTTTAGAATAATTATAAAGTTGAAATTACCTCGTATTGAAAAATATGAGGTAATTTTATAATTACTGTAAAATTTCACACATGAAGAAAAATTATTTCAAACCCTTACTTTTAGGAGTAAGTTTATTCTCGATTTCGGTTTTTGGTCAACAAGAAAAACCAAAATACGATTATCAAGAAGCTTTCAAACCATTTTTTTATCAGAATAATGCAACAGAAACTCGTTCGGCGAGTGGAAAACCAGGTCATAATTATTGGCAAAATCGTGCAGATTATAATCTGAATGTTAGTTTGAATGAAGAAAAAAATGAAATTTCGGGAACATCTGAAATTACATATACCAACAATAGTTTTGATGATTTAGACTTTTTGTGGTTACAATTGGATCAAAATTTATTCAAAAAAGAATCTCGAGGAAGTGCTTTATTACCGATTTCTGGAAGCCGTTATGGTGATTCAACTTCTGAATTTGAAGGAGGTTATAAAATTAAATCTGTTCAAATAGACGGAAAAGAAGCGAAATACACTGTTTCGGATACACGCATGCAAATTGATTTGATTAATCATTTGAAAGCTCGTGGAGGAAAAACAAAAATAAAAATCGAATATTCATTTGTTTCGCCAGATTATGGAGCCGATAGAATGGGAGTAGAGCCAACTAAAAATGGAAAGATTTTTACGATGGCGCAATGGTTTCCTCGCATGGCGGTTTATGATGACATCATGGGATGGAATACTTTGCCTTATCTAGGTCCAGGAGAATTTTATCTGGAATATGGAGATGTAACAGCAAGTATTACGGTTCCGTCTACGCATTATGTGGTTGGTTCGGGAGAATTATTGAATGAAAACGAAGTTTACTCGAAAGAAGAAGTGAATCGTTGGAACAAAGCAAAAGCGAGTGATAAAACCATTATTATTCGTTCTGCTGATGAGGTAAACAAAGCGACAAAAGTTGCAAAAGGAACAAAAACGTGGAAATTTAAAATTCAGAATACACGTGATTTTGCTTGGGCTTCATCATCTTCGTTCATCTTAGATGCAGCAAAAATTAATCTTCCAAGTGGTCAAAAATCGTTGGCAATTTCGGCTTATCCAGTAGAAAGTGACGGAAATGATGCTTGGGGAAGATCGACAGAATATACAAAAGCTTCTATTGAGCATTACTCGAAACAATGGTTAGAGTATCCTTATCCAGCGGCGACAAATGTGGCAGGAAATGAGGGTGGAATGGAATATCCTGGGATTGTTTTTTGTCATATGACTTCGAAAGGTGAAGGACTTTGGGGTGTTACAGATCACGAATTTGGACATATTTGGTTCCCGATGATTGTTGGTTCTAATGAGCGTGTTCATGGTTGGATGGACGAAGGTTTTAATACGTTTATCAATGATATTTCGACGAAGAATTTCAACAATGGCGAATATTACAAAAAGCAATCTGCACAACGAATGGCGGGTTATTTATTCAGCGATAATCTTGAGCCTGTAACGACTCAACCAGATAATATGCGCGAAAGAAATATCGGTGCATTGTTGTATTATAAGCCAGGTGCAGGAATGAAAGTTTTGCGTGAAACAATTTTGGGTGAAGAAAAATTCGATAAAGCATTGCGTCGATACATCAAATATTGGGCATATAAACATCCAACGCCAGAAGATTTTTTCCGTACAATGGAAAATGTTTCGGGTGAGGAATTATCGTGGTTTTGGAGAGGTTGGTTCTTGAATAAATGGACAATTGATCAAGGAATTAATAGCGCAAAATATGTAGATGGCGATTATAAAAAAGGCTTGATTTTGAAAGTCGAAAATTTTGGACAATTACCAATGCCAACAACTGTTCAAGTGAATTTTAAAGATGGAACTTCGCAAGAAGTTAAATTACCGATTGAAGTTTGGAAACGTAATACAGAATGGACTTTCAAAGTGCCTTCAACAAAAGAAGTTTCGACGATTAAATTGGATCCAAATGGAGCTTTACCAGATGTAGATTTGAAGAATAATACATTCAATATGGCAGATGCAAAACCTGTTGAAAAGATTAATCCAAAAGAATACGAAGGTACATTTACGAATAAACAAATCAATGCAGAATTTGTGTTGAAAGCTGAAAACGATAAATTGAATTTAGTTTTTGGTGGACAAACTATTCCGTTAGATTATCAAGGTGATGGTAAATTTGTGAATGAACAAGGCGGTTTGGAATTGACTTTTGCAAAAGATAAAAAGACATTTTCTGTAGAAGAAGCTGGACAAAAATTCGAATTTACGAAGAAGTAAATTTGTTCTAAATTTTCATACTGAACCCGTTTTAGCATCACATCATAAAATATAAAAAACCACTTCGTAAGAAGTGGTTTTTTGTTGATTACTATTTTTGAGATGTACCTTCTGGTTTAAGATATAAATCGAAGTAATCTGTAATTTTTTGCATCAAATGAACGCGATCTTTTCCACGAACATTGTGTTCATGTCCAGGATAAACAAAGTAATCCATTTGAACACCATTTTTCACTGCTTCGCGAATAAAATCAATCGAATGTTGCCAAACAACCACATTATCTTGCGCTCCGTGAATCATTAATAATTTACCTTTTAAGTCTTTTACACGGTTAATTAAATTCGTGTTTTTGAAACCTTCAGGATTATCTTGAGGCGATTCCATGTAACGTTCTGTGTACATAATTTCGTATTGCGTCCAATCTAAAACTGGTCCACCAGCAACTCCAACTTTGAAAACGTCAGGTTTACGCAACATAAATGATGTTGTCATAAATCCACCATAAGACCAACCATGAATTCCCATACGTTCCGCATCCACGAAAGGTAAAGTTTTCAAGAAATCAACACCTTTCATTTGGTCATTCATTTCTGTAGTTGCTACATTTCCGTGAATAGCTTGCTCAAATTTAAGACCTCTATTCGCCGATCCGCGTCCGTCCATTGTAAAAACAACATATCCTTTTTCTGCTAAATGATCGTACCAAAGATTCCCTGTTGCAGGAAAACGATTTGTGATTAATTGCGCGTGAGGACCATTGTATAAATAAACGATAACTGGATATTTTTTCGAAGAATCAAAGTTTGTTGGATAGATTAATTTTCCATACAAATCTGTTCCATCATCCGCTTTTAACGTTACATTTTCAACTTTCGCTGTGTTGTAATTTGCCAAAGGATTTTGAGCAGTTAAGATATTTTGTTTGAATTTTCCATTTGCATCCAACACATCAATTTTACGCGGCGTGTTGTCATTACTCCAATTATCAATTGCATATTCTCCGTTCGTTGAAACCGATACATTGTGCGTTCCTGCATCTGTCGTTATTTTACGCAACTTTCCATTCTCCCAATTCACCGCATATAAATGACGATCTTTCGGAGAATCTTTTGTTGTTATAATTAAGAATTCTTTTTTCTTCGCATTTTCGCCAACAAGATCCGTTACAATCCAATCTCCTTTTGTGATTTGGTTTAATAATTTTCCATCAGTATTGAAACGATACAAATGCATAAAACCATCACGTTGCGACCACCAAACAAATTCGTTATTTTTTCCTGGAATAAAATGTAATTCATTTTGAGGTTCTACATATTTTGCATCATCTTCTTTGAATAATGTTTTAATCAATTTCCCTGAAACAGCATCATATTGATTCAATTCCATGTGTTTTTGATTACGAGAAAGTAACGCGATATAAATATGTTTTTCGTCTGGCGACCACGTAACCGAAGTTAAATAATGATCAACTTCTGGATGAATTTCTAAGAAAGTCGTTTTTTGAGTGGTTGGATTATAAACACCTAACGTAACGGTATGATTTTTTGTTCCAGCAAATGGATATTTGATGTTTTTGTTCACCGCAGGTTGTACAGACCAATCGATAATTGGATAATCTGTAACCGCTGTTTGATCCATTCTATAAAATGCAACTAAATTCCCTTTTGGAGAGATGAAAATTCCTTTGTGAATCCCAAACTCATTTTGATGAACCGATTTTCCATTCACGATTTCATATTTTCCGTCTTTGGTAATTTGATGTGTTTTTCCAGATTTATCAACAAAAAATAAATTGTTGTCAATTACATATCCAACTTGATTATTCGTCGCGTCAAATTCTATATTTTCTGCATTTTCAGGTAATTTCAACCAATCGTTTTGTTGACCAGCAGTTGTAATTGTTTTGTAACCTGTTTTTGTAGAAAAATAAGCTTGCTTATCATTGATCCAATTCAAAGAAGGAATTCTTTTATTCTCAAATTGAGAACTTCTAAAAATTGTATCAGTTTTAAGAGATGGAACTTCTTTCTTGATTAAAGCTTCTCCGTATGATGTTTTTACATTTTGCGTGTACGCATTTTGATTCGGAATCCATTGAACTTGATTTAGATTTTCGATACGTAAATTCGTCGATAATCCAAGTACAGCATCTTCCATTGTGACATTCTTTTTCTGAGCAATTAAACTAGCGCTCATCAAAAGTGTACTCAATAAAATTGTTTTTTTCATGTGTGATTTCTATTTCAAATATTGCCCAAGTGCTTCTAAGTTTTTCTTTTCATTCCCAATAAAAATTTTGTCTCCATCTACCACGACAGGACGTTTTAGGAAAGTATAATCTGATAAAATATAATTTTTGATATCATCTTCAGAAAGCTGTTGATCTTTCAATCCTAATTTTTTGTAATTCTGTGCACGACGTGAAAATAGAGCTTCGTAGTTGCCAGCTAAATTCTTCATTTCTTCTAATTCTTCTGCTGTTATCGCAGTCGATTTTATTTCATGCAAATCAAAACCTGTAAAATCAAACTCTTTCATAATACGTTTGCACGTATCGCAAGTTTTCAAAAAAAATATTTTTTTCATTTCTCAAAATCTTTGGTTTTGTAAAGATAAATAAGTTTCATCGTTTTGCAGAATGATAAAGAATTTTGTCAAAATATATTTCAAATCGATAAAAAACTATCTTTGCAAGTATGGAAGAAACTAATTTTTTGCGTTTAAACAAATATATTAGCGATAGTGGTTTTTGTTCGCGTCGTGAAGCAGATCAATACATCGAAAATCGTTTGGTACAAATTAATGGACGAGTTGCTAAAATTGGGCAATTTGTAGGACCAAATGATGTGGTGACTGTAAAAGGTGTCGAAATAGAACCGCGCGAAAAGGAGCATGCGGTTTATATTATGCTGAATAAACCTGTGGGCGTTACGTGTACAACAGATCCTACAGATCCAGATAATATTATCGATTTTCTTTCGTTTGGAGAACGAATTTTTCCGATTGGTCGTTTAGATAAAGATTCGCAAGGATTGATTTTATTGACAAGCGATGGTGATATTGTGAATAAGATTTTACGTGCTGGAAATAATCACGAAAAAGAATACATTGTAACCGTTGATAAACCAATTACGGATGAATTTTGCGAACGAATGTCGAAAGGTGTTCCGATTCTTAATCAGGTTACGAAGAAATGTAAGATCGAAAAAATAAGTACAAATGTTTTCAAAATTACATTAATCCAAGGTTTGAATAGACAGATTCGCCGTATGTGCGAATATTTTGGATATGGTGTAAAAAAATTAGAACGTGTTCGGATTATGAATTTAACGTTGAATGTAGGAATTGGTCAACATCGAGATTTAACGGCAGAAGAATTAGCAGAAATCAATCGCTTGACGAAAGATTCGGAAAAACACGAAGAAAAGAAACCAGCTTCAAAATCAAAAAAATCATCAGCGAAAAAAACAAAAGAAATTTCTCCAGATTTTAAAGATTCGAAAGGAAAATCAATTAAAAAGCCAGTAAAAAAATCAACAACTCAAGCCAGAGTAGGAAAAAGTAAACCACCTACAAATACGAAAGGAGGTAAATTTGGTAAAAGAAGATAAAATCAAAAGACGAATATTTTTCGTCTTTTTTTATACATTTTAGTCAAAACTAACTTCTATCATGTCATTTTACCAAAGATTCAATATCTTTATAAAGTAAAATCTTAAAAACACATGAAGAAAATTGTTTATTCGTTGCTTTTTATAGCGATGACTTTTGGTGCATCGGTAAAAGCACAAGAAAATGTTACTTATCAATTGCCTCCGCAAGAAATTTTACAATTGGCAGATGCAGATATGCCGCCGTCAATTAGTATAGATCGTAAAGCGGAGAATGCATTTTTGTCTTATAGAAGTCGTTATAAAACGATTAATGAATTGTCAGAAACGGAATTACGTTTAGCAGGATTACGAATTAATCCAGTTACAAATATTAATTCACGTGAAACATTCAGCGAGAAAATTACTTATTTTGATTTAAAAACTTCAAAAGAAAAAACGATTGCTGGTTTACCTGCAAAAGGTCGTTTTTCTAATCAATCTTGGAACACTTCTCAATCGAAATTTGCCGTTACAAATACAACAAATAAAGGTGTAGAACTATGGATTGTTGATGTAAAAACACAAGCTGCAACAAAAGTTTATGAAGATAAATTAAACGCAAACTTAGGTCGTCCTTTCAATTGGATTTCAGATACAGAATTAATTGTGAATGTAATTCCAGCTTCTAAAAAAGCTTTGATTGACACGAAAGATGCGATTGCAACTGGACCTACAGTTTCTGTTGCTGACGGAAAAGAAGCGCAAAACAGAACCTATCAAGATTTATTACAAAATAAAAATGATGAGTTTAACTTCGAACAATTAGCAATTTCTGAATTAGTAAAAGTAAATATCGAAACAGGTGCAAAATCGAAATGGAAAGACGCTGCGATGTACACAGATATTTCGACTTCTCCAGATGGACAATATGTTTTGGTGAACGAAATCAAAAAACCTTTTTCATATTTAGTAACGTACAATAGTTTTCCTTCAACCAATATTGTGTATGATATCAACGGAAAATTAATAAAAGAAGTTGATCATAAAGAGTTACAAGAAGTTGTTCCGAAAGGATTTTCTTCTACGATTATGGGAAAAAGAGGTTTGAATTGGAGAGCAGATAAACCAAATACTTTATATTGGGTTGAGGCTTTAGATGGTGGTGATGCAAACAAGCCTGCGGAATATCGCGATGCGCTTTATCAAGTAACGGCGCCATTTACAGCGAATAAAGAGTTGTTGGTAAAAGTAAAAGATCGCTATAGAGGAGTGACTTGGGGGAATGATGAGGTTGCGATTGTGAGAGATGCTTGGTATAATACACGTAACGAAAGTAGTTATTTGTTCAATCCGTCAAATCCAAATCAAGAACCGATACGCTTTTTTAGTAGAAACTCGCAAGATGCTTACAATAATCCTGGAAGTTTTGTAACTGAAATGAATGATTATGGTTACAATGTTTTAGCAATTAACAAAGGAAAATTGATGTTAGTTGGAGAAGGAGTTTCTGCGGAAGGAATCTTACCTTTTGTAGATGATTTTGATATCAAAACGCAAAAAACTTCTCGTTTATGGAGAGCACAGAAATCAGATAAACTAGAAGCGATTGCTAGAGTTATCGATCCGAAGAAAGGGATCATTTTAGAACAGATTCAATCGAAAACAGATTATCCAAATTTATATGTTCGTAATATTTTTCAGAAAGGAGGAAAGCCAAAACAAGTAACGTTTACAAAAAATCCTTTTGAGGCAATGAACAAAATTTCGAAAGAATTAATTACGTACAAACGTGCTGATGGTGTAGAATTATCAGGAACTTTATATTTGCCGCCAAATTACGATAAAACGAAAAAGGAAAAGTTGCCAATGTTAATGTGGGCTTATCCTCGCGAGTTCAAAGATGCATCTACGGCTGGTCAGGTAACAACTTCTGAAAATAAATTTACTTCTCCTTCTTACGGAGGTCCTATTTATTGGGCATTGAGAGGATATGCGGTCTTAGATGATGCGGCTTTTCCAATTATTGGAGAAGGAAAAGAGGAGCCAAATGATACGTTCGTTCCTCAATTGGTTGCCAATGCAAAAGCTGCGATTGATGCGGTGGATAAATTAGGTTTTATCGATCGTGAAAGAGTTGCGGTTGGTGGACATTCTTATGGCGCATTTATGACAGCAAATTTATTAACGCATTCTAATTTATTTGCGGCAGGTATCGCACGTTCAGGTGCTTATAACCGTACATTGACGCCTTTTGGATTTCAATCTGAACAACGTAATTATTGGGAAGCTCCAGATGTTTACAACACAATGGCGCCTTTCCAAAATGCAGATAAAATGAAAACACCATTGTTGTTAATTCATGGTGAAGCAGATAATAATACAGGAACTTTCCCGATGCAATCTGAGCGCTATTTCAATGCATTGAAAGGTTTGGGAGCGACAACTCGTTTGGTTTTATTACCAAAAGAATCTCACGGATATGCAGCCAGAGAAAATATTCTTCACATGTTGTGGGAACAAGATCAATGGTTAGAGAAATATGTGAAAAACAAAGGAAAAAATTCTGAAAAGAAATAATTCTCAATATAAGAAAAGCGATTCAATTTTGAATCGCTTTTTTATTGTAAATAATTATTATATTTAGTTCATAATTAATCAACTATGAAATTAAAAGCTTTACTCTTCTTTCTAATGATTTTTTCTCCATTTCTATTTGCTCAAAATTTGTGGAAAGTAGAATATGAAACCTATGATAAAATGTTTTTTGACGAAAAAGATCCTGTTTTTAAGGCAGAATTAGATAAAAACAATTCTACACCAAAATACTATCAATTACTTTTTAATGAAAATCAGTCGTTTTTTTCTGAAATTGTAAGAATTGATAATAGTCAAAATCAATCATCTATGTCGATGAGTACAATTGATGATAATATTTACATCGATTATAAAACTTCACAATATAAGATTGAAGGAAATTATGTGAACAAGAATATTTTAATAATAGATAATTTGCCTAAATACACTTGGACAATTAGTAGAGAATCAAAAGAAATTTTGGGAATTAAAGTAAAAAAAGCAATAACCGAATACAAAGATTCTAAGATAGAAGTTTGGTTTGCGCCAACTTTACAACCAAAAGGAGGACCAATATTTTTCAATGGGTTACCAGGTTTAATTTTAGAATTGAAAGCTGTAACAACAATGAAAGACGAAAGTTATGAAACGATTTTCAGAGCAATTAATATAAAAGAAGCATCTAAAAACGAAGTGATTAAAATTCCATCAAAAGGTCAGAAAATGACACAAATTGAGAAAGATGATTTTGTGAAAGAAGCAAATAAAAAGATGATGGAAGCTTATAATAACAAGGTTTCGAAAGATTAAAACATAAAAAAACCACTTCTTTAGAAGTGGTTTTTAAATTTTATAGCTGAGGTATTATAACATTTTCAAGAAGTTAACTTCTAATTCCGTTAATCTTCTAAAATCACCTCTTTGTAAAGTTTTCTTTGTAAGTCCTGCAAAAGAAACGCGGTCTAACGCTTCTACTTCGTATCCTTTTGTTTCGAAAATACGACGTACAACGCGGTTCCAACCAATATGTAATTCTACACCAACTTCATTTTTCGGTCTACCTTCAATAAAAGAAATTTCGTCAACAACTGCAATTCCTTCAGGAATTAAACGAACACCTTTTTTGATGTCAGCCAAATCATTTGCTGTTAACTTTTTGTCCAATGTAACGTGATATATTTTTTTGATATCATGACTTGGATGTGTTAATTTCTTAGTTAAATAACCATCATTTGTAAACAATAAAACTCCTGTTGTTTGTCTATCCAAGCGTCCTACTGGGAAAATTCTCGCTGTAGTTGCTGTAGACATTAAGTCCATCACAGTTTTACGTCCTTTTTCATCATTTGATGTTGAAATAAAACCTTTTGGTTTATTCAACACAAAATATACATTTTTCTCTGAAGAGATTTTACGACCATCGAAACGAACTTCATCATCGGGTTGTACTTTATAACCCATTTCAGTAATCACTTGACCATTCACTGTAACGATTCCAGTTTTGATCAACTCGTCAGCCTCTCTTCTGGATGCAATCCCTGCATTCGCTACATATTTATTTAAACGAATAGTCCCGTCATCAACTGGTGCTTTTTTCAGTCTTTTAACAAATGGTTTTTCACCTGGTTTGTTAAACGGTTTCTTTGGTCCAAAACTTTTCTTTCCTTCTTCTGATGGTTTTCCACCAAAAGTTGGTTTTCCTTTCCCTGAAGATGGTTTAGAAGAAGAATTTCCTCTTGCTCCACCTTTTCCACGATTGTTCCCGCCTTGGGAATTTCTGTCGTTGGATTGATTTCGTCTGTTATTCATCTGAATTTGATTAATTTATGCGCTGATTAAAATTTTGCGCAATAGTTTGCAAAGTTAAGGGATTTATTTCGATTAATACGATACTAAATACACCCGCAACAATCATTCCCTTAAAAAAATAATGTAAAATCTTATATGCTTGTGTCGATTTTATTCTCCAAATGATAAATAAAATCACTGTGAAAGCGATATTCGCAGCAATAAAAAAGTACTTCATCGCGCCAACATCATTTTTCATAATGATAATAATTCCAATGATTAATTCTGTAATAATTAAACATGAAATCAAAACTTTTGTAAAATCTATTCCATATTTGATTGGAATTGAATCATAATTATAAATCAAATCTGCTTTTTGAGAACTCAAATCTTTTACAATATCAGTAATCAATAATAAAATACTCAAAAAAGTAGCATGTAAAGCCAAATTGAACGTGAAATGATCAAAATAAACCAATAAGGCGAAAAATGGCATGACACGAATAATAACCAAATAAAAGTTTTTGATCAATGCAAATCGATTGATTTTGTGGCTATAAAACCAAACTAGAAATTGATAAATCAAAAAGAAAATGAAAACCTTCCACGAAATTAAGGCTGCAATAATCAATGCTAAAGCATTCAGAACAATGTAAACAGTTAGTTTGAAACCTTGCGAAACTTGTTTCTGAAGATAAACTTGTAAAGGACGTTTGAGTTCGTCTTTTTCTAAATCGTAAAAATTATTGATGATATATCCCGCGGCCACACAAAGTATCGAACAAAGAATAAGCCCGTCCAACTTTGGATTTGTCAACAATTGACGATGACCAACTTCTGGCGCAAAAATAAAAAGTGCAGCAAGGTATTGTGCCAATATTAACACAATTAAATTATAGCCACGAACAACAGAAAATAATGCAAAAACTTTTAAGATTATTTTCTGAACGTTCATTGATTATATTTTTATAAATTATTTTTTAGAATTTGTAAATAACTTCGGTCTGGAAGTCTTTTAAGTAGCTTTTCGCTTTGTCATAATCTTGTGTAAAACCAAGAACATAACCGCCTCCGCCAGAACCACAAAGTTTTAGGTAATACGTATCTGTATCAATTCCAGTTTTCCATGCATTCACCAGTTTTTGAGGAATCATTGGTCTGAAATGCTCATAACCCCAAGCTGACAATTTTTGAAGATTTGAAAAAAGTGGATTGTATTCACCTTTCACAAAGTTTTCGATACATGCGTTGTTGTATTTAATAAATTCTTCTTTCAATGTTTTACGAAAACCCTCTTTTTTCATTTTTTCGAAGAAAATATGAATCATTGGCGCCGTTTCTCCTGGCGTTCCTGAATTGATTAAGAAAACAGCTCCTTTTCCGTCAGTATTTGCAGAAGGTAAACCAATTGTCGAGATATCATCTTTTGATTGAATTAATAAAGGAATATTCATGTAACAAATCAAAGGATCAATTCCAGAACTTTTTCCATGAAAATGAGATTCTAAATTTCCGAAAAGAGCTTTTAATTTGCTAATTTTTTCTTTGTTTAGATTTTGATTGATATCAATTTTATTCAAGGCATATTTGTCATAAATAGCTGCAACCAAAGCGCCAGAACTACCTACACCATATCCTTGAGGAATGTTAGAATCGAAGTACATTCCGTTTGCAACATCTTCCGAAAAAGATTTTGTATCAAAAGTATCTGCAAAATTCTCTTCTAAAAATTTCGCATAATTTTTCAAGTGAGCATTTGACTCTTCTGCAATTTCAGAAGGCTCAAATTTTAATGCACCTTGGTAAAAATTATAAGGAATTGTTAATCCTTTCGAGTTTTCAATAATTCCATATTCGCCAAAAAGTAAGATTTTGGCATAAAATAATGGGTTCTTCATTCAATGCTAAAATTGGTACTGCAAAGTTACAAAATTTAAGCCATTCTTTTTTTAATTTGAGGAAGAGTTTTGTTTTAAAAAATTGTAAATCACATTATTTTTTGATTAATAGTAGTTTTTGGAATATATTTTGACTAAATAATTTAGAATAAATTGGTTAAATTTCAATTAATAATCAATGATTTTAACCGAATTAGCATTAAAAATAGAGAATTAATGTATTAAAATATATAAATTTGTGCCATGTATATCACCGAATATCTATCGAATGAGATAAAACCAGGGAAAGTTAATTCTTCTCCAAGTCAGCTTTTAGAAGTTGTGCAAGAGAATAAATTGACGCATTTACCTTTGTTTAAAGGGTTGGATTTTGTTGGAAATATCTCGGAAGAAGATTTGATTGAATTATCAATTGATGATGAAAAAGTAGATTATACTTCGTATTTGGAGAGTTTTTATCTTTCTGAATCGAGTACGCTTTTAGATGCAATTCAGATGATGTATACGAATCAGGCGAATATCTTACCGATTATTAATGAACAATCGCGTTATGTTGGTTTTATTACGGAAACGGATATTATCAACACGTTTGCAAATTTCCCTTTTGTCGCTGCACAAGGCGTTTCGATGTTAGTTTCGATTGCGGAAAAAGACTTGTCGATGACGGCGATTTCTAATATTATAGAAGTGAATAACGGAAAAATATTGGGAATGATGATTGTTGGAAATAAAGAAGATAGCGTTTATGTTTTGCTGAAATTTAGTTCATCAAACTTGTTAACAATTGGTGAAACATTTGAGCGATATGGATATCAAGTGATTCAAAAATTTTATAACGACGAAAAACAAGAACTTCTGCAAAGTCGTTATGCACAATTGTTAAAATACATGAATACCTAATGATAAAAGTTGCACTTTTTGGACAAAAAACAAGTACGTCTTTAACGGACATTATTCCTCCATTTCTTAATTATTTAACTCAAAACAAAATTGCTTTTTGTGTTGAGCAGAATTTTCTTCAAATTTTGAAGGATTCTACAAATATTAGTTTTGAACAGGTAGAAACCTATACTTCTTATGAAGATTTAGATAAATCGGTAAAATTCTTATTCAGTTTTGGTGGAGACGGAACAATTTTATCAGCAACTACAATTGTTAGGGATTCTAATATTCCAATTATTGGCGTAAATACGGGACGTTTAGGCTTTTTAGCAACAATTAATAAAAGTGTGTTGTTGGAGCAAATGGATAGTTTTTTCAATGATGATTACAACATTATTCCACGAACTTTATTAACAGTGAAAAGAAGTGATGGTGTAGAAATTGAAAATAATTTTGCAATTAACGAAGTAACTGTAGTTCGCCGTGAAACAACGAGTATGATTACGGTTGATGCTTATTTGAACAATGAATTTCTAAATTCTTTTTGGTCTGATGGATTAATTATTTCTACGCCAACAGGTTCTACAGGATATTCGTTGAGTTGTGGAGGACCAATTGTTCATCCGTCCAATCAAAATTTTGTCATTACACCTGTTGCGCCACATAATCTAAATGTGCGTCCATTAGTTGTTTCGGAAAACGAAAAAATAGACTTGAAAATTCGAAGTCGTGCCAATGAATACTTCTTATCATTAGATTCTCGTAACTTTCCTTTAACAACTGACGTTGAATTAACCATACAAAAAGCAGAGTTCAAAATCCTAATTGTTGAAGCTATTGATGCGACTTATTTCACGACTTTGAGAGAAAAAATGCTTTGGGGTTCAGATAAAAGGAATTAAAATTTACAATAAAACTTCTTAATTTTTGTTAAATCAGTTACGTTGAATTGACTTTTGTTTATATTTGTTCGAATTTAAAAAGAAGAAAAAGCAAAAGCCGAAAAAATAACACAACATTATGATGAGATTATTTTTGTTCGTTTTTACATTGTGTTTGTCGCAAATGATTTTTGCCCAAAGACACGAACTCGGAATTTTTGCTGGTGGGGCAAATGTGATAGGTGATGTTGGAAAAGCTAGCTATATCAATCCATTTCCTACAAAAACTGAACCTGATGGAAAAATTTTCCTGCCTGTTTCGATTGGAGGGTTGTATCGTTTTAATATAAATCCACAAATGGGATTTAGAGCAAATATTTCTTATTCGAAAGTAGGTGCAAGTGATCACCGTTCGAAAGAGCAATATAAATTAGACCGGAAAAAAAGTTTTCGAAACAATATAGTAGAAGGGTCAGTAATGTTTGAGTATAATTTCTTTAGCATAAATGATGATCAGGAAAAAGCTCAATCTCCTTATATTTTTATAGGTTTGGGTGCTTTCTCTGCCAAAGGAAAGGAATATGATTATGACGCAGACAATGATTTGATTATAGAAAAAACAAAATACAATACTGATTTGACGATTCCTTTTGGAGTTGGCTATAAAGTAAGATTCAATTACAATTGGATTTTATCTTTCGAAACAGGTGTTCGTTATGCAAATGTAGATTATCTTGATTATAACACAGGGAAGTTTTCTGATCGATTTAATGAGGCAATAGCAGACGGAACTTTACCAAAAAGTGAATTTGATAAAAGACAATTTGGAAATATGTCTAGTAAAGACTGGTATGTATTAACAGGAATCACCTTAACTTATAGTTTTGGTCGACCTGCATGTTATTGCGATTAAAAAGAATGGAAATTAGTTTAGTAGAACAAATAGATAAAAATAATATACCAAATCATGTAGCCATTATTATGGATGGTAATGGTAGATGGGCAAAGAAGAATGGTAAAGAAAGAACCTTTGGACACAAAAGTTCTTTGGGTGCTGTGAGATCTTCTATAGAGACATGTCGTAGATTAGGAATAAAACATCTTACACTTTACGCATTTTCTACAGAAAACTGGAATCGTCCAAAATTAGAAGTCAATGTTTTAATGACTTTATTAAGTTCTGCAATTAAGGACGAAATAAATGAATTACACAAAAATGAAGTTCGCTTGAATGTGATTGGAGATTTATCAAAATTACCAAAAAAAGCATTCAAAGATTTGACTCAAGCAATAGAAAAAACGAAAGACAACACAGCTTGTGTTTTGACATTAGCATTAAGTTATGGTTCGAAAGAAGAACTATTACAAGCGATGAAGTCTATTGCACAAAAATATAAAGACGGAGAAATATCCGACAATGATTTTAATGAAGAATTAGTTCATCAAAACTTATATACACACGATTTACCTATGGTAGATCTTATGATTAGAACAAGTGGCGAAACCAGAATTAGTAATTTCTTGTTGTGGCAAATTGCTTACGCAGAATTATATTTTACAGAGGTTTTGTGGCCTGATTTTAACGAGAAAGAATTTTATAAAGCAATTTTAAATTACCAGAATCGAGAACGTAGATTTGGTAAAATAAGCGAGCAACTAACGAACTAATCGAACTGAAATAGAGGATTATGAAGAAAATTTTTTGGACAATGTGTATGCTTGGAGCTTACATGGCACAAGCGCAAGTCGTAGATTCTACGAAAACCATTGATTCAACACAACAAGATAATTTTGTCTTAGATTATACCAATGCACGAACTTTCAAATTGAAAGATATCGTTGTAACAGGTGACTCTAAATATTCTAAGAATCAAATTATCCGTTATGCAGGTTTTGCTATCGGTGAAGAGATAGAATTACCAGGTACGAAGGTAAATAATGCTGTAAAAAAATTATGGAGATCTAATATTTTCTCTGACATCGACTTGTATGTAGATAAAATAGAAGGTAACGAAGTTACATTAGAGCTTGCCTTGGTTTCAGTTCCTAGTTTAGGAGAAATTAAGATTAATGGTGTGAAAAAATCGCAACGCGAAGATTTAATCAAACAAAATAAATTAAATCCAGGTGTTAAGATTACACAAAGTTTAATCAATACGACAAATAATAAAATTAAAGATTATTATACTGGAAAAGGTTATCCTAACACAACAATTAATGTAGAACGTCAGCCAATTGTTGGTAAAGAAGACGAAGAAAACATTACATTAAATGTGAATCGTGGAGAGCGTGTAAAGATTAAGAAAATCATTTTCGAAGGAAATGAAAACTTAACTGCTGCTCGTTTACGTAAAAAAGGGATGAAAAATACCAAACAGAAATCTATCAATATCTTCAAGTCATCTAAAATGATTCCTGAAAAATTCCAGGAAGATTTAAAAACATTGGTTGAAGAATACAAATCTGTTGGTTTTAGAGATGCTAAAGTTGAGTCATACAATATCGAAAAAGTTGATGATAAAAACTTATTGGTTAAGATTAAAGTTAACGAAGGAAAACCATATTTCTTAGGAGATGTAACGTTTTCTGGAAACTCAATTTATACTTCTGAGCAGTTGCAACGAATTTTTGGATATAAAACCGGAGATCGTTATGATGCTGTCGGAATCAATAAAAAGATTTCGGGATCAGAAAAAGATGATGATATTTCAACGTTATACATGGACAGAGGGTATTTATTTGCACGTGCTATTCCTGTTGAAAAAAGTGTGAAAAATGATACGATTGACCTGGAAATCAAAATTTTTGAAGGAACTCAAGCTACACTTAATAAAGTAACGATTAACGGTAATACAGAAGCACACGATCATATTTTATACCGTGAGTTAAGAACTAAACCAGGAGATTTATTCTCTAAATCGGACATTAAGCGTACGATGATGGAGTTAGCTTCTTTGGGATACTTAGAACCAACGCAAATAGTTCCAGATATTCAACCAAATCAAGATAATAATACAGTTGATGTGGAGTGGAAAGTTGCGCCAAAATCATCTTCTCAAGTAGAATTACAAGGAGGATATGGTGCAGGGACTTTCATTGGTACATTAGGATTAACTTTCGGGAATTTCTCATTAAAGAATTTTTTCAATAAAAAAGCTTGGAAACCAATTCCAATGGGAGATGGACAACAATTATCACTAAGAGCACAAGCTGGTAACGGATATAAAAATTATAGTTTATCATTTGTTGAACCTTGGATTGGAGGAAAACGCCCTACAGCTTTATCAACATCTTTTTATTATTCACAATATGATTACCGTGATAATTATGGAGAAAAAGCGAAATTGGACATCTTAGGAGCTTCAGTTGGGTTAACTAAGTTGTTAACTTGGCCAGATGATTATTTCCGCTTATCAAACTCAATTTCTTATCAGTTGTATAACTTCGATAATTATGCGATGTCTGTTGGTAATATGCAATATGAAAATGGTTCGTCAAATAACTTAAACTATACATTAGGTTTAACACGTAATTCAGCAGGACCAGACCCTATTTTCCCTCAATCAGGATCAGAAATTAGTTTATCATTTACAACAACAGTTCCATATTCTGTTTTCAAAGAAAAAGATTATGCAAATATGTCTGATGTAGAAAAATTCAAATGGTTAGAGTATTATAAATTTAAGGCTAAAGCATATTTCTACAAAGAATTAACGGGTAAATTAGTTTTAAAAGCTGGTGGAGAATTTGGAGTTTTAGGAACATATAACCGTAAAATTGGAACAATTCCTTTCGAACGTTTTTACTTAGGAGGAACAGGTCTTACACAAAATCGTTTCGATGGACGTGAGATCATTTCATTAAGAGGTTACGAAGATGCAACAAACTCTGGTGGACAAACAGGAGATATTACGCCAGAAGGAGGTGGAACAATTTATAATAAATATTCGTTAGAATTGCGTTATCCAATCACAATGAGCCAAACAGCTAAGATTTATGCATTAACTTTTGCAGAAGGAGGTAACGTTTGGAACAATACAAGTGAATTTAAACCGTTTGAATTAAAACGTTCTGCTGGAGCAGGTGTTCGTATTTATATGCCAGCATTTGGTTTATTAGGATTCGATTTCGGATACGGATTCGATAAAGGATTTGGACAAACAGAACGCTCAGGATGGCAAACTCACTTTATTATTGGACAACAATTCTAATAAATTGATTAATTTTGCTTAGAACGTTTTGGCATAATTTTAGAATTAACACATCACAAATATGAAAAAATGGATTAGCTTTATAGCGTTGTTCTTTGGATTAGCAAGTTTCACTTTCGCGCAAAGATTTTGTTACGTAGACAGTCAGTATATTTTAGAAAATTTACCAGAATATACATCGTCTCAAAACAAATTAAAATCTCAAACAGAGTCTTGGCAAAAAGAAATTGAGCAAAAACAAGAAAATTTAGCTAAATTACAAGCCGAATTCGAAGCCGAAAAGATTTTATTAACGGCAGAACAGGTGAAAGAGCAAGAGAAAAAGCTAGCTGATGAAGTAGCGGCTGTAAGAATTTTGCAAGATAAACGTTATGGACCAAATGGTGATTTAGTTAATCTGAGAAGATCAATGGTAAAGCCTTTACAAGATCAAATTTATAATGCGACAAAAGAAGTTGCAGATAAAAGAGGATATGGTTTTGTATTTGATAAAGGAAGTGATTTAATCATGATTTATACAGATCCAAAGTTTGACATAAGTAGAGAAGTATTAATGACTTTAAGACCAGAGTTGAAACCAAATAATTCAAAAACATCAACTTCTGGAAATAATAAAACTAGTAATAGTAGCAATAAAACAAGAAAATAAATTTTAAAAAACAAATTAGACTAGAAATGAAACAAATTAGATTGATAGCAGTATTTACAATGATGGTTTTCGGAAGCGTTTTATCTTTCGCTCAAGAAATTGCACATATTGATACGCAAGCAGTAATTGAATCAATGCCAGCTTACAAAAAAGCAGAGGCTGATTTACAAGCATTAGGTAAAAAACACGAAGATGCTATCGCAAAATTACAAGCAGACTATAAAACTTTTATGGAAACTGCTCAAAAAGATTTAGCTGGTAAATCTCAAGAAGAGGCTCAAAAATTAATTGCAGCGAACAAATACCAAGAGAAAGAGCAAGAAATGCAAAAGAAATACGAAACGTATGCAAAAGCTGCTCAAGATGAAATGCAAGCAAAAGAGAAAGCTTTAATGGATCCAATCGAGAAAAGAGTAATGGATGCAATTAATGCTGCTGCTGCAAAAAAAGGAGTTAAATATGTTTTACCTGCAGGTGTTTTAGTTTACAAAGCTGGAGGATACGACTTATTAAATGACGTTAAAAAAGAATTAGGATTATAATTTTAAGATATTAATAATACCTTCAAGCCACTATTTTAGTGGCTTTTTTTATATATGAAAAGAATTTTAGTTACCGGAGCGAATGGTCAGTTAGGTCAATCGATTTTAGAGCAATCAAAAAACTACAAGGAAATTGAATGTTTTTTTGTCACTCGAAATGAATTAGATATTACGAATGAAGAATTAATTAATCATTATTTCGAAGATAAATCATTCGATTTTGTTGTCAATTGTGCAGCTTATACAGCGGTTGATAAAGCTGAAGATGATCAAGAGAATGCTTATTTAGTAAACGCAAAAGCAACAGAATTTTTAGCAAAAATCACGAATCAAAAAGGAATTCCTTTTATTCACGTTTCGACAGATTATGTATTTGATGGAACTGAAGCTCAACCTCGTCTAGAAACAGATCAAACAAATCCTATAGGGGTGTATGGTCAAACAAAATTAGATGGCGAAAATTTAGCATTAGAAAACAATTCTAAAACGATTATTTTACGCACAGCTTGGGTTTATTCTCGATTTGGAAATAATTTCGTTAAAACGATGCTTAGGTTGTTTAATGACAAAGATTCGATCTCTGTTGTAGCAGATCAAATTGGTTCGCCAACAAATGCAATTGATTTGGCTGATGTAATCTTAACGATTATTTTGAAAGATGATTTAACCTATGGAATTTTTAATTATTCGAATGAAGGAAAATGTTCTTGGTTTGAATTTGCGCAAAAAATTAAAGAATTGTCTAATTCAACAATCGAAATTAATCCTGTTCCAACTTCAGCTTATCCGACAAAAGCGAAACGTCCTGCGTATAGTTTATTGGATAAATCGAAAATAAAAGAAGTTTATCAATTTGATATTCCGACTTGGGAAGATAGTTTGAAAAAAGAATTGAAACACCTGATTTAGTTTCAATTTTAATAACATAAAAAAGCTCGAGAAATTCTCGAGCTTTTATTTATCTGACAGATTATTGATTAATCTAAAATCTCAAAACGAGTATAAGGTTGCAACGCTTTCGGAATTTTTACTGTTCCATCAGCTTGTTGGTGATTCTCTAAAATTGAGGCTAAAATACGTGGTAAAGCCAAAGCAGAACCATTTAAACTATGTGCTAATTGAGTTCCGTTTTCATCTTTGTAACGTAATTTCAAACGATTCGCTTGGAAAGTCTCAAAATTAGATACAGATGAAACTTCTAACCATTTTTCTTGCGCTTCAGAGAAAACTTCAAAATCGTATGTAATTGCAGATGTAAATCCTGTATCACCACCACAAAGTCTTAAAATACGGTATGGTAATTCTAAATCTTCTAAAATTCCTTTTACGTGCTCAATCATTCCGTCTAAAGCAGCGTAAGAATTTTCTGGTTTTTCGATACGTACAATCTCAACTTTCTCAAATTGGTGTAAACGATTTAATCCTCTAACATCTTTTCCATAAGAACCCGCTTCACGACGGAAACATGGTGAATATGCAGTCAACGTAATTGGTAAATCTTCTGCTTTTACAATTGTATCACGGTAAATATTCGTCACAGGAACTTCCGCAGTAGGAATCAAGTACAAATCATCTTCTCCAATATAATACATTTGTCCTTCTTTGTCTGGTAACTGTCCAGTTCCATAACCAGAAGCCTCATTCACAACGAAGGGAGGAACAATTTCTGTATAGCCAGCATCAGAATTTTTATCTAAGAAAAATTGTGTTAAAGCACGTTGCAAACGAGCACCTTTTCCTTTGTAAACAGGGAAACCAGCTCCGGTAATTTTAACACCTAATTCAAAATCAATGATGTTAAATTTCTTAGCAACTTCCCAGTGTGGCAAATTGTTTGGTTTTGCAGTTGCATCACCGTGTTCAAAAACGATTTCATTATCATCAGCATCTTTTCCTGCTTTTACGATTTCGTTCGGAATATTCGGGATTTGATACAAAATATCTTTAACGGATGTTTCGTAAGACGATAATAAATCTTGTAACTCTTTTGATTGAGTTTTTAAATCAACCGTTTTGTTTTTTAATTCATTAGCCTCTTCCGATCTTCCATCTTTAAACAAATTACCAATTTCTTTTGCTAATTTGTTGGATTCAGCTAATACATTATCTAATTCAAATTGTGTTTTACGACGAAGTTCATCCACATTTAAAACTTCATCAACAAGATCTAATTGTTTGAAGTTACGTTTTTTAAGTCCTTCAATTACACGATCTTTGTTTTCTTGAATGTAAGAAACTACTAGCATACTTTTATTAAATTTATACAAATGTATAAATAATTAATTTTTTAGAATAAAGATTAAATGATTTAGGATCAAAAATTAATCAAAATCAATTAATTTTTAAATTTAACTGTCTTCATTAGATAAATAATTGACACAATGTTTTTTACAAAAAATATTCAAAAATTGTAAAACTATTTATAATTGATTAAAAATCAATAGTTTAAATTTTATTTATTGAGAATTGATTAATACAATTATATTACATTGATTTTACATGCTGTTGTTTACGTTTCGAAATACATTTGTCAAAGAAAATTAATCGAAAATTATTAATAATTAAAACAATAAAACAATGAAAAAATTTTTCGCAGTAGTTGCAGTAGCAGCTTTATCTTTAGGAGCAGTATCTTGTGGTGAGAAAAAAGCAGAAGAAGCACCAGCTAACGTTGATTCAGCAGCAGTAACAGTTGATTCAGCAGCAGCAGTAGTTGATTCAGCAGCAGCAGTAGTTGACTCAGCAGCAGCTAAAGTTGATTCAGCAGCAACTAAAGTTGAAGGTGCAGCTAAAGAAGTAGCTCCAGCTACTGAAGCTCCAGCAAAATAATTTGAAATAACATTCAGATCATATAAAGAAACCACTTATTAGATAAGTGGTTTTTTTTATGCTGTTTTGCGATGTAAATATCTCGTTAGCTTGATTGATAAATCTAAAAGTATAATTTTAGAATTACCATTTCGTTCGATATGATACGACGCTTCATTAATTTCATTTAAAATATCTTCGATATTTGCTCCATGTATAAAAGGCGCAAAACCTTGCCATTTAAAACCTTCTGCATTGATTTGTAGAAAAACTAAATCATCAGATTGATACGTTTTTAATAAAGCTTGACGAAAAATCTCTGAACAATAATTCAAAAAATCTTTTTGCTCACTTCTCGACCAACTTGCAATTTGATTCGACCAATCAATCAAATCTTTTAAAACGGTTGGAGTTTTGGCTGCCATAAAGGCTTTTCGAACCCAAGTCACAAAATACTTATCGAATAAATGTTCGTCATCATTCAATTGATGCAACGCTTCTCGTACATTTCCTTGCGATAGAAAAGCAATATGTTGCGCTTTTTCTGGATTAATATTTTTCTTCTCAATTAGATAATCCTTTATATCCGATTGCGATAAACGAGGAATTTTAACCAATTGACAACGAGAAGTAATAGTTTGTAGAATCAAATCTTCACGTTCTGTTACCAATAAAAAAAGTGTTTTTTGAGGCGGTTCTTCAATTATTTTCAACAATTTATTTGCAGCTGCAGTAGTCATTTCCTCAGCTTGCCAAATAATCATGATTTTATAGCCTCCTTCGTAACTGTTTAACGCTAATGTTTTGACGATTTCATCCGCTTCATCAACAGGAATAACGCCTTGTTTTTTCTCAATTCCAAGATGAGACATCCAATCCGTTAAATTTCCATAGACATTTTCGTCTACAAAAGTTCGCCAATCGTTTAATAAATACTTAGCAAGTGGCTTTTTTACACTTTCTGTTGCTGAATAAGGAAAAGAAAAATGTAAATCGGGATGTTGTAATTTATCAACTTTCAGATTGCATTGTTCGTTATTCAAATCACACAAAACCTCACGTGCATAAGCAATTGCCAAAGCCAAAGTTCCCGAACCTTCTGGACCAGAAAAAAGCTGAGCATGACTTATACGACCATCTTTTATAGATTGTTGAAGCTTGTTTTTAATCTCCTGTTGTCCAATTATATTTTCCCAAAGCATAGTCCAAAGTTACTATTTTTATTTTTCAGAATTTATCATACTTTTTAATCGATTGATTTCTTCTAAATTAGCAATTCCAGAATCGTCAATCATCGCTGATGAATGAAAGTAAGTAGCGTTTGTATATGAATCAATTTCTTTAATATTTGTTGAGCGCAAACCACCTCCTGGCATAATTGTAATCTTATTTTCTGCTTTTTTAACAAGGTTTTTTAATTCATGTTTTCCATCATCAACATTACTATCTAAACCAGAAGTTAAAATAGTTTTGAATCCTAAATCAATCACGATTTGAAGTGAATTTTCGGCATCAGAAGTTCTGTCAAAAGCGCGATGAAAAGTACAAGGAAAAGGTTTTGCAAGTTCAATTAATTCATGATTTCGTTCAGAATCGATTTTATTATCTTCATTCAAAATTCCAAAAACAAAACCATTAATTCTAAAATTTTTAATCATGATAATTTCAGATTTCATTTGTTCAAATTCTTCATCAGAATAACAAAAATCTCCACCACGAGGACGAATCATCACCATGATTTCTTTGTCTGTTTCTTTTCTTAATGTTTTGATATCTTCAAAGTCTGGTGTAATTCCACCTGTTGAAGCATCGGCGCATAACTCGATTCGATCTGCATTTGATTTTGCTGCAACTAAAGCTGATTCTAAGTTGAAGCAAGCAATTTCTAATTTTTTCATTTTGTAATAGATTTTCCGTCAATCAAACGATTTCCAGTTTCGTCATAAACCGCAAAGTTAAAACCTGGATGGATACAATACGAACCATATTCGCCTTGTTTGTTGATTGCAATAAAACCAACTTGAATCGCCGATAAATCTTTTTTACGCGATTTTGTTAATTTAATGATTCGATGAACAGCCTCCTTACACGCATTTTCTGGCGAATATCCTTGACGCATCAATTCCACAACCAAATGACTTCCCGCAATACGAATCACTTCTTCGCCGTGTCCAGTCGCCGTTGCCGCACCAATTTCGTTGTCAACATACAAACCTGCGCCGATAATTGGTGAATCGCCAACACGACCATGCATTTTGTATGCCATTCCGCTCGTAGTACAAGCTCCAGAAAGATTTCCGTGGGCATCTAAGGCAATCATTCCAATTGTATCATGATTTTCGATGTTGATAGGCATCTGATAATTGGTATCTTTCAACCATTCTTTCCACTCTTTTTCGGAAACATCAGTCAATAAATTCTCTTTCTTGAAACCTTTTTCTAACGCAAATTGAAGTGCACCATTTCCAACTAACATAACATGTGGCGTATCTTCCATCACTTTTCGCGCAACAGAAATCGGATGTTTGATATATTCTAAAGCTGCAACAGAACCGATATTCGCTTGATCGTCCATAATACAGGCATCCAATGTTACTTTTCCATCACGATCAGGACGTCCGCCGTAACCAACACTTCGTTCATTAGGATCTGCTTCAACTAATTTTACCCCTTGTTCTACTGCGTCTAAAGCAGTACCATTTTTTCCTAAAACCTTCCAAGCTTCGGCGTTGGCTTCAAGTCCAAAACGCCAAGTAGAAAGAACAATCGGTTTATTGATTTTTGTTGAAGTAGTTGATCTTGTAGATTTAGTTTGTGCACTAAGATCAAGTTTCGTTGTACCTAAAAGCAAGCCTAAAGCTCCAAGATTTTTTATGAAATTTCTTCTATTACTCATGTGTTAATCGATTTCTAAATTGTGTTAAAACAAATATAATCCATATTATTGTATAACAGAATTTCTGTCAATCAAAACACTAAAAACTAATGAGATCAACTTTACTATCATTTATTCTGATGATGTTTTCATCATTAATTTTTGCTCAGAAAAATAATTATGCACAATATGTTAATCCGTTTATTGGAACAGGTGGACATGGACATACATTTCCTGGAGCGACTTTACCATTCGGAATGGTTCAACTTTCTCCAGATACTCGAATTGATGGAAGTTGGGATGGTTGTGGTGGTTATCATTATTCAGATGATTTTATTTATGGTTTTTCACATACACATCTAAATGGAACTGGAGTTTCTGATTATGGTGACATTATGTTGATGCCAACGCTTAATCAGAAAGGATTTATTCAAGCTGATTATGGTTCTAAATTTTCGCATAAAAATGAAAAAGCTACAGCAGGATATTATCAAGTTTTGTTAGATAAATATAATGTCAATGTCCGATTAACAACGACAACTCGCGTTGGTTTGCATGAGTATACTTTTAATAAAGCAGGTGATGCAAAGATCATTTTAGATCTTAATCATCGTGATAAATTAGTTGATGGAGAAGTGAAAATTGTAGACGCTAAAACACTTTATGTTTACAGAAATTCGGAAGAGTGGGCGAAGAATCAAAAGATTTTTGCCAAAATAGAATTTAATGTTCCGATGAAATTAACTGCTTCAAAAGACGGAAATATTACATCTAAAACATTCAAAGGAAATGAAATTGCCTTGGCTTTTGGTAAAAAGGTAAAGAAAGGTGAGAAGATTATGGTAAAAGTGACCTTATCTACAACTGGATATAATGGAACGGATGTTAATAGCAAAGAATTAACAACTTTTGATTTTTCTAAAACGAAAGCCGCTGCTGAAAAAGCTTGGGACAAAGAATTATCGAAGATTGAAGTGAAATCTTCAGATAAGAATAAACTAACTATTTTTTATACAGCGATGTATCACACGATGATGCAACCAAATATTTCGCAAGATTTGAATGGAAATTATCGTGGAATGGACGATCAAATTCATTTGGCAAATAACTTCGATTATTATTCGGTTTTCTCGCTTTGGGATACTTTTCGTGCGGCGCATCCTTTGTATACGTTGATTGAGAAGAGAAGAACGATTGATTTTATTAACACATTTATCAAGCATTACGAACAAGGTGGACGTTTACCTGTTTGGGAATTAGCAAGTAACGAAACCTATTGTATGATTGGTTATCACTCGGTTTCTGTGATTGCTGATGCAATGGTAAAAGGTTTCAAAGGCTTTGATTATGAGAAAGCTTATGAAGCAGCAAAACATTCGGCAATGTTAGATCATTTGGGATTGAAAGCTTACAAACAAAACGGATTTATTTCGATTGACGATGAACATGAATCAGTTTCTAAAACATTAGAATATGCGTACGATGATTGGTGTATTGCGCAAATGGCATTGATTTTAAATAAACACGACGATTATAATTACTTTATCGAACGTTCTCAATATTGGAAGAATTTATTCAATCATGAGACAAAATTTATTCAGCCAAAGAAAAATGGAGGTTGGCTAAAGCCTTTTGATCCGCGTGAAGTAAACAATAATTACACAGAGGCGAATGGTTGTCAATACACGTTTTTTGCACCGCAAGATATTAATGGAATGATTGATTTTTATGGTGGAAAAGATGGTTTTGATGCAAAATTAGATGAATTATTTAATGCACCATCAGAAACAACAGGTCGGGAGCAAGTGGATGTTACGGGACTTATCGGGCAATATGCGCAAGGAAATGAGCCGAGTCATCACGTGGCTTTTTTGTACAATTACATTGATAAGCCAAAAAAAACAAAAGAATTGGTTCATAAAATTTTGAATGAACATTACAAAAACTCGCCAGATGGATTGATTGGAAATGAAGATTGTGGGCAGATGAGTGCGTGGTATGTTTTAGCTTCGATGGGAATTTATAGCGTTACGCCAGGTTCGGGAATGTGGACGACTGTTGAGCCGTATTTTGATGAAATCACGATTAATCTAGAAGATGGAACGAAGCGTATAATCACGAAAAATAATTACAAAGAAAATCAATTTTTAGGATTTGAATTCTTGAAAGATAGAGAGGTTAAACCTATTTCTGAAAGTGAAAAAATTGTAACGGTTCCAGTTTTGATTGCTGAAGACAGATCATTTCAAAATAAAATGAATGTTGAAGTAAAATCTTCTGAACCAAATGCGAAAATTTATGTTTCTGTGAATGGTAAAAAAGCTGAAATCTATAAAAAACCAATTTCAATCAAAGAAACAACTACAATTTCTTCTTTTGTGGAAGTGAATGGAAAGAAAAGTAAAACAATTTCTGGAACATTTACTAAGAAACCAAATGATTATACAATTCAGTTGAATTCTACCTACACACCGCAATATCATGCAGGTGGACCGCAAGGTTTATTGGACGGAATTGTTGGTGATAGCAATTGGAAAAAAGGGGATTGGCAAGGATATTATGATCAAAATTTTGATGCAATTGTTGACATGAAAAAAGCGAAATCCGTTTCTTCGGTTGTCATGAATTTCTTACAAGATTCTCGTTCTTGGATTGTCTTACCTACAAAATTAGAAGTCTATACATCGAAAGATAATCAGAATTTTAAATTGGTTGGAATGTTAGAAAAACAAGTTGATGCATTTGATAATAACGTGTTTTCTGATTCATGGAAAGTTCAGTTCAAAGAAGAAAAAGCACGTTATATCAAGGTAAAAGCGACAAATTATGGTGCATTTCCAAAAGGTCATTTAGCAGAACCTTTTCAAGGAAAGTCGTATATTTTTGTAGATGAAATAACAATCAAATAAGATAATATTCAAATTTATAAAATGAGGTAAATCAATACGATTTGCCTCTTTTTTCGTAACTTTATATTCGAAATCGAAGAAAATGCAAACAGAAATTTTAAACAAAACATTACAAAATCGTTCTATCAATCCGACTGCGATGCGATTGTTGGTCTTGGATAAACTGATGAATGCAGAAGTTGCGTTGAGTTTGGCTGATCTAGAAATTGAGATGGATCAAGCAGATCGAGTAACAATTTATCGAACCTTAAAAACGTTTGAAGAAAATAAATTAATTCATTCAATCGAGGACGGAACGGGGTCTATAAAATATGCGCTTTGCGAATCGAGTTGCAAATGTACGCCCGAGTTTACGCATGCTCATTTTCATTGTAACAATTGTAATCAGACGTTTTGTTTGAGAAATATTCATTTGCCAGAAATCAATCTACCCAAAAATTTCGAAGTCGAACAATCTTCATTTATTCTGAAAGGAGTATGTGATCAATGTAAATCCTAAACTTTGCAACCAGATTGCAGCAATAACTTTATAATTTTGAAATATAAATTTTTGAATTATGTCTAAAGCTTGTTGTAGTACGTCAAATGACGAACATAAAGATACTCATGATCACAATCACGAAGGTCATGACCACGAACACAATAATAGTAAAATTTTATTAGGTGCCAGTTTAGCTATTTTCTTTGCTGGGATTTTTGTTCAATATGTTTTAAAACCAACTTGGTTTGTTGATAATCAGACTATTCGTTTGATATGGTTTGGTATTTCTTATATTATAGTAGCATTTCCTGTTTGGGGAGAAGCCTTTAAATTAGCTAAAAAGCTAGATTTTTTCAATGAATTTTCGTTGATGGGAATTGCAACTTTAGGTGCTTTCATTATTGGCGAATATCCAGAAGGTGTAGCGGTAATGTTGTTTTATACAATTGGCGAAATGTTTCAGGAAGCTGCGGTAAATAAGGCAAAAGGAAATATCAAAGCCTTGTTAGATGTTCGTCCAGATACAGCACATGTTTTACGAAATGGTAATTTCGAAACAATAAAACCACAAGATGTGGTAATTGGAGAAACAATTCAGGTGAAAGTTGGGGAAAAAGTTCCGTTAGATGGAATTATGATTTCAGATAAAGGAAGCTTTAATACTGCTGCTTTGACGGGAGAAAGTAAGCCTTCAACTTATAAAACTGGAGAAACTGTTTTGGCAGGAATGTTAAATCTTGAAAATGTAATCGAGATTCAAACGACTAAAAAATTTGAAGATAGTTCGATTGCAAAAATCTTACAAATGGTTCAAGATGCAGCTTCTCGCAAAGCACCAACTGAATTATTTATCCGAAAATTTGCAAAAATATATACACCAATTGTTTTCTTTTTAGCTGCTGCTTTGGTGATTATTCCATACTTTTTTGTTGACAATTATGATTTTCATGATTGGTTGTACAGAGGTTTAGTTTTCTTGGTTGTTTCTTGTCCTTGTGCGTTGGTTATTTCGGTTCCGTTGGGTTATTTTGGTGGAATTGGAGCGGCTTCACGTAACGGAATTTTAGTAAAAGGTTCTAACTTTTTAGATTTAATGGCAAAAGTAAACACAGTTGTGATGGATAAAACTGGAACAATGACAGAAGGTGTTTTCGAAGTGCAAAAAATTGAAACGAATCTCCCTGAAAATGATTTTTTAAATCTTGTTTCGGCTTTAGAAAAGCAATCTACACATCCAATTGCGAAAGCGATTGTGGCAAGTCATCCATCAGAATTGAAAGCAATAGAGGTGGAAGAAATTTCTGGAAAAGGTTTGAAAGGAAAAGTTGATGGAAAAATAGTTTTAGCTGGAAATACTAAATTATTAGATTATTTCTCGATTCAATATCCACAAGAAATTCATGATATTGTAGAAAGCATTGTGGTGGTTGCAGTTGATGAAAAATATGCTGGATATATTACAATTGCTGATAAAATCAAGGAAGATGCGCAACAAGCAATTCAGAAAATGAAAGCTTTAGGTGTTTCGAAAACGATTATGTTGAGTGGTGATAAAAATACCATTACGCAGAAAGTTGCGAAAGAAGTTGGTGTTGATGAAGCTTTTGGTGGATTGTTACCAGAAGGAAAAGTAGAGAAAGTTGAAGCATTGAAAAAAGATCAAAATCAAGTGGTGGCTTTTGTTGGAGATGGAATCAATGATGCACCTGTTTTAGCTCTTTCTGATGTTGGAATTGCGATGGGTGGACTTGGTAGTGATGCTGCGATAGAAACTGCAGATGTTGTAATCCAAACCGATCAACCTTCTAAAATAGCAACGGCGATAAAAATTGGTCGTGAAACAAAAAAGATTGTGATACAGAATATCATTTTAGCAATGGGCGTTAAAATCATCGTGCTTTTCCTTGGTGCAGAAGGAATCGCCAATATGTGGGAAGCTGTTTTTGCTGATGTTGGTGTTGCTTTATTAGCAATTTTGAATGCTGTTCGAATTCAACGAATGAAATTTTAGATAAAAAATAAAGCGATCAATTGATCGCTTATTTTTTTATGTATAAATCTTTCATCAAATCTAAATCAACCTTCAAAATATCAGTTAAATAATTTTCGACTGAACCAAAATTCTTATTAATCGCTTCATAAGAACTTTCTAAA